>DATKAS010000143.1:0-2490 GCA_035497855.1 Acidimicrobiales bacterium | reverse complement strand
AGCTCGATCTGCTCCACGGTCTGGCCCGTGTGGAACGCGATGCGCTCGGCCATGAGCCGCTTGACGTAGGCGAGCTGCTCGGCCTGGATCGCGATGTCGGATGCCGGGCCGCGGATGCCGCCGGAAGGCTGGTGCATCATGATCCGCGCGTGCGGGAGCGCGTAGCGCTTGCCGGCCGCGCCTGCGCAGAGCAGGAACTGCCCCATCGACGCGCCGAGGCCGAGGCAGATCGTGGCCACGTCGGGTGTGACGAACTGCATCGTGTCGTAGATGGCCATGCCCGCGGTGACCGACCCGCCCGGTGAGTTGATGTACAGCCAGATGTCCTTCTCGGGCTCTTGCCCCTCGAGGTAGAGCAGCTGCGCCGTGATCATGTTGGCCATGTCGTCGTTCACATCGGTGCCGAGGAACACGATCCGCTCCTTGAGGAGCCGGTTGTAGATGTCCATCCGCTCGGCGACGGTGCTCTCCTGCGCGGTCGCGGGAGTGAAGAGCTCGGGGTGATCCATGCGTCGCAGGCTACCGGGCGGGCTGCCGGGTACCGTCCCAACAGCGCCGCGGGCGTGGCGGAATTGGCAGACGCGCCGGGTTTAGGTCCCGGTGGAGCGATCCGTGAGGGTTCGAGTCCCTCCGCCCGCACTCCGGTACGAGGGCGCGTCGTACGCTCCGCCCTCGATGACTGACGTCCCGAGGGGCCAGCTCTACATCGGCGAGAAGATCGACGCTGCTTCGCACGGCCGCGACGGCGCCGCGCTGATGCTTCCCGCAGCGGACTTCACGACGCACGGCGTGATCGTCGGCATGACGGGTTCGGGCAAGACCGGCCTCGGCGTGGTGCTGCTCGAGGAGGCACTGCTCTCCGGGGTGCCGACGCTGATCATCGATCCCAAGGGCGACCTGACGAATCTCGCGCTCACCTTCCCCGACCTGCGTGCGTCCGACTTCCGGCCCTGGATCAACGACGGCGACGCCCAACGCGCAGGCGTGACGCTCGACGCGTTCGCCGAGCAAGAGGCGGCCAAGTGGCGAGACGGGCTCGCCTCGTGGGGAGTGGGCACGGAGCGGATCGTGCAGCTGCGCTCCTCGGTCGGCATCACGATCTATACGCCGGGCTCGACGTCGGGCGTGCCGCTGAACCTCGTCGGCTCGCTCGAAGCACCGAAGGATGCCGACGCCGAGACGATCGGTGACGAGGTCGAAGGATTCGTGTCGGGCCTGCTCGGCCTCGTCGACATCGACGCCGACCCGCTGTCGAGCCGCGAGCACATCCTGTTGTCGAACATCGTCGCGGCGGCATGGAACGAAGGACGCGACCTCGATCTCGCCGGCCTCGTCGGGCAAGTGCAGCAGCCGCCGATGCGCAAGCTCGGCGTGTTCGAGCTCGACACGTTCTTCCCTCCGAAGGATCGCATGGCGCTCGCGCTCCGGTTGAACGGGCTGTTGGCCTCACCTTCGTTCGCCGCGTGGACCCAAGGCGTGCCATTCGACATCGACCGCCTGTTGAAGACTCCCGATGACAAGCCCGCGGCGGCCATCGTCACGATCGCGCACCTCTCCGACGCGGAGCGCCAGTTCGTCGTGTCGCTCCTCCTGGGCAAGCTCGTCACATGGATGCGCCGGCAGAGCGGCACCACCGACCTGCGAGTGCTCGTCTACATGGACGAGGTCGCGGGCTACGCGCCGCCGACCGCGGAGCCACCGTCGAAGAAGCCGATCCTGACGTTGCTCAAGCAGGCACGTGCATTCGGCGTCGGTCTCGTGCTCTCCACGCAGAACCCCGTCGACCTCGACTACAAGGCGATCTCGAACGCGGGCACGTGGATGGTCGGCCGCCTCCAGACCGAGCAGGACAAGGCGCGGCTCCTCGACGGCATGTCGGCCGCGTCGGGAGGCATCGACGTCGCTGCGATCGGAGCGACGATCAGCGGGCTCGGCAAGCGGGAATTCGTGCTCCGTCGCGCAGGCGTCGACCAGCCGGCCGTCTTCACGACGCGATGGGCGATGGCGTACCTGCGCGGACCACTCACCCGCGAGCAGATCGCATCGCTCACGCCGAGGGAGGAGCCCGAGTCGCTCCCGCCGCCCGCTCCGGGCGCGGTCGCGGCGACGTTGCCGCCTCCGACTTCTGCACCAGCAGCGGCTGCACCCGCTGGTGACGCGTCGCCGGTCGCGCCGAAGGTCGCCGACAGCATCCCGGTGCGCTTCCTCGATCCAGCGACGTCGTGGGCCGCGCAGGTCGCCGCGGTTCCGGGCGGCACCCGCCTCGTCGCGGCTGCTGTCGCTCGCGTGAGCCTGATGTTCGACGACGACAAGGCGGGCCTCCGCCAGACCGAGGAGTGGGAAGCCGTGCTGTACCCACTTCCCGCGAACCCCGATCCCTCCGCGGCGATCGCGGTGGACTACGACGAGCGCAACCTGGCCTCGACCGCACCGCTGAACGCGCAGTACGTGCTCGCTGACGCACCGATCGGCACGAAGGCCTACTGGACC
>DATKAS010000142.1:0-15312 GCA_035497855.1 Acidimicrobiales bacterium | reverse complement strand
TACAACACCCCGGCGCTGGCCACGTTGTTCCTGCTCGATCAGCAGCTGCAGTGGATGCACGCCGGCGGCGGGCTCGAGTTCGCCGCGTCACGTTCTGACGAGTCCGCTTCCATCCTCTACGGCTGGGCCGAGAAGGCGTCGTACGCCACGCCGTTCGTCGCCGATCCCGCACAGCGGTCGAGCGTCGTCGGCACGATCGACCTCGACGCTGTCGACGCGCCGACGGTCTCGAACGTCCTCCGTGACAACGGCGTCGTCGACACCGACTCCTACCGCAAGCTCGGCCGCAACCAGCTGCGCATCGGCATGTTCCCCTCGATCGATCCCTCGGACGTGGAGGCCCTCACCCAGTGCATCGACTGGGTGGTGGAACGACTCACCTGACCCACACGGGCTCGAGATTGACGAGTCGGGGTGCGTATACCGCGCCCGAATCATCAATCTCGTGGCGGGGCAAGGTTCAGCCGCCCGAGACGTCGCTCACCTTCTGCTTGCCGGCCGAGATCCAGGGCATCATCGCCCGGAGCTCCGCACCGGTCTTCTCGATGGGATGCTGCCGGCCCGCCTCGCGCAGCGCGTTGAAGTTGGCGCGGCCCGAATCGGACTCCGCGACCCACTCCTCTGCGAACTTGCCGGAGGTGATCTCGTCGAGGATCTTCTTCATCTCGGCGCGCGTCGAAGAAGTGATGATTCGCGGGCCCCGGGTCAGGTCGCCGTACTCGGCGGTGTCGGAGATCGAGTACCGCATGCCGGCGATGCCTTCCTCGTACATGAGGTCGACGATGAGCTTCACCTCGTGGAGGCACTCGAAGTACGCCATCTCCGGCTGGTACCCCGCCTCGACCAGCGTCTCGAACCCGGCCTGCACGAGCGACGTGAGCCCTCCGCACAGCACGACCTGCTCGCCGAACAGATCGGTCTCGGTCTCCTCAGCGAACGTCGTCTCGATCACCCCGGCACGCGTCCCTCCGATCGCATCGGCGTACGCAAGCGCGAGGTCGCGCGCCTTGCCGGTCGCGTCTTGCTCGACTGCGATCAATGCGGGCACACCGCCGCCTTCGGTGTACGTGCGACGCACGAGGTGTCCGGGGCCCTTCGGGGCGACCATCGCCACGTCGACACCCTCGGGCGGCGTGATGCGGCCGAACCGGATGTTGAAGCCGTGCGCGAACAGGACGGCGTCACCCGCCTGCAGGTGCGGCGCGATCGACTCTTCGTAGACCTTCTTCTGCTCGGTGTCGGGAAGCAGGAGCATGATCACATCGGCTTCGGCCGCGGCCTGGTCGATCGGCACGACCCGCAGCCCCGCAGCCTCGGCCTTCGCGGCCGACGCTGAGCCCGGACGCAACCCGACGCGCACATCGACGCCCGAGTCCTTCAAGTTGAGGGCATGGGCGTGGCCCTGTGACCCGTACCCGATGATCGCGACCTTGCGCCCGGCGATCAGCGAGTGATCCGCGTCCTTCTCGTAGAACACGTTCGCTGCCATCAGCTTGCCCTTCCCTTCAACGCGCGAAGGCGAGCAGCCTCGCGCTCCAACTTCGGCAACGCCACCCGGCCGGTGCGCTGCAGCTCGACGAAACCGTAAGGCCTCAGCATCTCCTCGAAGTCATCGACCTTGTCGGGATGACCTTCGAGCGACACCGTGAGCGCCTCGGCAGCAACCGCCAGGATCTTGCCTTCGAAGATGCGCACGAGCTCGAGGATCTCGGTGCGCTGCGATGCCTCGGCCCGCACGGTCGCGAGCAGGAGCTCGCGCTCGACCGCGTGGCGAGGGTCGAGCTCGCTGATGCGCACCACGCTGATGATCTTGAACAGCTGCTTCACGATCTGCTCGAGCGGAGCGGACTCGACGTCGACCACGATCGTGATGCGGCTGAACCGCTCGTCCTCGGTGGGTGCCACCGCGAGCGAGAAGATGTTGTACCCGCGCCGGGCGAACAGCGAGGCCACGCGCGCGAGCACGCCCGACTTGTTCTCCACGAGCACGGAGAGGATGTGGTGCTGCGGGGAGCCGTTCATCGCAGCCGCTCCTTGTCTTGACCTGGAGCGAGGACGATGTCGTCGTTCGACAGACCCGCAGGGACCATCGGGAACACCTTCTCGCCCGAGTCGGTGCGGAACTCCACGACGACGGGACGGTCGTCGATCTCGTTCGCCTTGTCGATCGCGGGCTGCACCTCCTCCGGTGATTCGACCCGGATGCCGATGCAGCCCATCGCCTCGGCCCACCGCACGTAGTCGGGCAGGTCGGGCGAGAGGTACACCTCGGAGTAGCGCTCGTCGTAGAACATCTCCTGCCACTGGCGCACCATGCCCAGGTAGGCGTTGTTCAGGATTGCGACCTTGATCGGGATGCGCTCGGTCGACGCGGTGACCAGCTCCTGTGCGGTCATCTGGAAGCAGCCGTCGCCGTCGACGGCCCACACCATGCGGTCGGGACGTCCGACCTTCGCGCCGATCGCAGCCGGCACGGCGAAGCCCATCGTGCCGAGCCCGCCGGAGTTGACCCACGTGTACGGATGACGGAATTTCCAGTACTGCGAGGCCCACATCTGGTGCTGCCCGACGCCCGACACCACGATGCAATCCTCGGGCGCCGAGTCACGCAGGGTCTCGAGGCAGAACTGCGGCTTCAGCGCCTCGCCCGGGTCGGAGGGCTCGTAGGTCAGTGGGAACATCTCGCGCCAACCGCTGACGCGGCTCTTCCACGCGCTCGTGTCGGCCTGCACGGTGCCGCTGTCGAGCATGGCCTTGATGTTGCGGACGATCTCCTCGATCACGAGCCGGCAGTCACCCACGATCGGCACGTCGGGCCGCCGCACCTTGCCTTGCTCCGCAGGGTCGATGTCGACATGGATGATCTTGGCGTCGGGGGCGAACGTCGCCACCTTGCCCGTGACGCGATCGTCGAACCGCGAGCCGAGCGCGATCAGGAGATCGGCCTTCTGCATGGCGGTGACCGCAGTCGCGTTGCCGTGCATGCCCGGCATGCCGAGGCACAGCGGGTGGTCGTCGGGGAACGAGCCGCGCGCCATCAGCGTCGTGACCACATGGATGCCGGTGAGCTCGGCGAGATCACGCAGCGCGTCGGCGGCCCGCGCCTTCAAGATGCCGCCGCCCGCGTAGATCACCGGACGCTCCGACTCGAGGATCATCCGAGCGGCCTCGCGGACCATGCGGGGATGGCCTTTCGTCGTCGGCTTGTACCCGGGAAGCTCGACGGACTCGGGCCACCACCAGTCCATCGATGCCTGCAGCACGTCCTTGGGCACGTCGACGAGCACGGGACCCGGGCGGCCGGTCGTCGCGATGTGGAAGGCCTCGCGGATCGCCCGCGGGATCTCCTCTGCGGTCATGACGAGCTCGTTGTGCTTCGTGACCGAGCGCGTGATGCCGACCGTGTCGCACTCTTGGAACGCGTCCGTGCCGATCGCCGCCGTGGGCACCTGACCGGTGATCGCCACCATCGGGATCGAGTCCATGTAGGCGTCGCAGAGCGGCGTCACGAGGTTGGTGGCGGCCGGACCACTCGTCACCATCGCCACTCCCGGACGCCCAGTGACGTGCGCATATCCCTCGGCCATGTGGCCGGCGCCCTGCTCGTGGCGCACCAGGATGTGGCGGATCGAGGAGTCGAGGATCGGGTCGTAGGCGGGCAGGATGCACCCGCCCGGGAGGCCGAACATGACCTCCACGCCTTCCATCTCGAGCGACTTGATGAGGGCTTGCGCCCCGGTCAGCTGCATCACTTGCTCCTGTGCTGGGAATTGAAAAGACCTCCCGGTTGGGAGGTCGGAGCGCACGCGGGTATGTGAAGGCGTGCGCTATGTGACTACGAGGATCGCGAGGCCGAAAGACATCGGGATGAGTGTAACACTGCGACCCCATGTCAAGCGAGCACAGCGAGTACGCGCCCTTCCTCGAGAAGGGCGAAGAGGTCGTCTTCGTGGTCAGAGCGCTGTCCGGCATCAACCGCTGGGTCGGGCTCGGCTTCGCGACCATCATCGGCATCGGCGTCTCGCTGCTGATCGGGAGCGTGCTGCTCGGCCTGCTCGCCTTGTTCGTCGTCTTCAGCCGCTTGTACGCGCGTCGGCTGATCGTCGGCACGGACCGTGCGGTCGTGCTGATGTCCGGCCGCCGCTTCACGTTCAAGCCGACGTCGGTGATCGAGCGGTTCCCCAAGGACACGCGACTGACGCCCCTCAAGGGCATCTGGCTCGAGCTGACCCTCGGCGAGCACCGGCTCTACGTCACCGCGCGGTCGCTGAAGGTGCTCAGGGCTCGGTGATCGCACCTCGCTCGGCGCCCGTCACGAGCCGGGCGAACTTGGCGAGCGCGCCCGACGTGTAGCGCGGCTCGGGCAGCTTCCACTCCTCACGGCGCCGCGCCAGCTCCGCGTCGTCGACGAGCAGGTCGAGCGATTTGTTGTGCACGTCGATCACGACGGTGTCGCCGTCGCGCACGAATGCGATCGGGCCGCCATCCACGGCCTCGGGCGCGACGTGGCCGATGCAGAAGCCCCACGTGCCTCCCGAGAAGCGGCCGTCGGTGACGAGCGCGCAGTCCGCGCCGCGACCCGCACCCTTCAGCGCGCCGGTGACCGCGAGCATCTCGCGCATGCCGGGCCCTCCCTTGGGCCCTTCGTACCGGATCACGACCACGGTGCCCGGTTCGATCTTGCCTGCGAGGATCGCCTCCATCGCGCCGTCCTCACCGTCGAAGACCCGCGCCGGGCCCTCGAAGTGGAGCTGGTCGTGCGTCAGCCCCGCGACCTTCACGACGGAGCCCTTCGGGGCGAGCGAGCCCTGGAGGATGACCAAGCCGCCTTCGGGGTGGATGGGATCGGAGAGCGGATGCACGACGCGTCCGTCGGGCGCGGGTGGCGCGAGCGCCTCGAGGTTCTCGGCGACGGTCTTGCCCGTGACGGTCAGGCAGTCGCCGTGCAGCAGGCCTGCCTCGAGCAGATGGCGCATCACGACCGGAACGCCGCCGACACCGTCGAGGTCGACCATGTGGAACCTGCCGGCCGGCTTCAAGTCCGCGATGTGCGCGACGCGCGCGCCGACGCGGTTGAAGTCGTCCAAAGAGAGGTCGACCTTCGCCTCGTTCGCAATCGCGAGGAGGTGGAGCACAGCGTTGGTGGAGCCCCCGAGCGCGTTCGTCACTGCGATCGCGTTCTCGAACGCCTCCTTCGTCATGATCTGACGAGGACGGATGCCGAGACGGACGAGGTTCATGACTGCCTGCCCGGCGCGATGCGCGTCGTCGTCACGACGACGATCGACCGCCGGCGGTGACGCGCTCCCCGGCAACGACATGCCGATCGCCTCGCCGATCGCGGCCATCGTGTTCGCGGTGAACATCCCGGCACACGAACCCTCGGTCGGGCAGGCCACCCGCTCGAGCTCGCCGAGCTGGTCGACGGTCATCGTGCCTGCCGCGCACGCACCGACACCTTCGAACACGCTGACGAGATCGATCGCGGCGCCGTTCAGATGGCCAGGCAGGATCGATCCGCCGTAGACGAACACCGCGGGGAGGTTCAGCCGAGCGCTGGCCATGAGCATGCCGGGCAGGCTCTTGTCGCAGCCCGCGAGCGCGACGAGGGCGTCGAACCGCTCGGCGTGCATCACCGTCTCGACCGAGTCCGCGATGAGCTCGCGGCTGACGAGCGACGCTCGCATGCCCTCGTGGCCCATCGAGATGCCGTCGCTCACCGCGATCGTGACGAACTCGAGCGGGAACCCGCCGCTCTCGCGCACGCCGTCCTTCGCCCGCTGCGCGAGCCGCGACAGCGGCAGGTTGCACGGGGTCACCTCGTTCCACGAGGAGGCGACGCCGACTTGTACCTTGTCCCAGTCTTCGTCGCCCATGCCGACCGCACGGAGCATCGCCCGGGCCGCTGCCTTCGCGTTCCCTTCGGTGACGTCGTGGCTTCGGATCTTCAACGGGTTCGCCATGGCCGTGAGCCTACGGTGAACCCATGACACGGCTCGACCGAGAGATCCTCGGTCTCGCCGTCCCCGCGTTCTTCACCCTCATCGCCGAGCCGCTCTACGTGCTCGCCGACACCGCCGTCGTCGGGCACCTCGGCACGCCGCAGCTCGCGGGGGTCGCCGCGGCGAGCCTCGTGCTCGTCACCGGCTACTCGCTTTGCATCTTCCTCGCGTTCGGCACGACTGCCGCTGTCGCTCGCCTCCTGGGCGCCGGAGAGCACCGGGCCGCCGCCCACGCTGCGGTGCAGGCGCTGTGGCTCGGGCTCGTCATCGGCGTCCCCCTCGCGCTGCTCGGCTTCGCGTTCACCGAGCCGTTGCTCGCCTTGGTCGGTGTGGAGGGCGCCGCCCGCGTCTTCGCACATCTGTACTTCCGCATCAGCCTGCTCGGCGTCCCGGCCTTGCTCGTCTCCCTCGCTTCGGTCGGCTACCTGCGGGGAAGCAAGCGGGTGTGGATCCCGCTCGCCGTGGCGGTCGTGTCGAACGCGGTCAACCTGACGCTCGAGATCGTGCTCATCTACGGCTTGGGCTATGGCGTCGGGGCGTCTGCCGCCGCAACGGTGTTCGTCCAGCTCGCCGCCGCCGCCGTGTATGCCGTCGTCGTCGTGCGGGCTGCGGTCCGCCGAGGTGCGGGGCTGCGACCCGATCACCACGCGATCCGTGCGGCCGGCAGCGACGGGTGGCTGCTGTTCCTCCGCACGCTCTCGCTGCGTGGCGCGTTCTTCATCCTCACTGCGGCCACGGCCCGGCTCGGCGAGGTCGAGCTCGCCGCGCAGCAGATCGCGATGCAGATCTGGACTCTCCTCGCGCTCTCACTCGACTCGCTCGAAGTCGCGTCGCAGACCCTCGTCGGACAAGCGCTCGGTGGCGGCTCGGCGGGACGAGCGCAGCTCGCGGCGAGGCGCACGCTCCGATGGGGCACCGGCGTCGGCTGCGCGGCTGCGCTCCTCACGCTCGCGTTCCACAGCGTGGTGCCGCACATCTTCACCGACGACCCCGCGGTGATCTCGCTCGCGAGCTACCTCCTCGTGTGGGTGGCGATCACGCAGCCACTCGGCGGACCAGCGTTCGTGCTCGACGGCATCCTCGTGGGCTCTGGCGATCTGCGCTTCCTCGCGGCCGCGATGGCGGGCATCTCGATGATCGTCATCGCCGGTGAGCCGATCGTGCTGTGGTTGGGCGGAGGCATCGGGTGGCTCTGGGCGGTCTTCACCGCGTTCATGGCAGCGCGCGTCGTCGTGCTCGGCCGTCGGGCTGCGAGCAACCGCTGGGCAGTGACCGGAGCGACTCGCCGCTAGGTTCGCCGGATGCACAAGCCCCCGGTGGCGAAGCGGATCCCGGTGACGAGCGTGCGCAGCGGTCACGAGGTCGTCGACGAGTACGCATGGATCCGCGACCGAGAAGATCCCGACACCGTCGCCTACCTCGAAGCCGAGAACGCGTACACCGAAGCGTGGTTCACGTCGCTCACCGACCTGCAGGAGCAGCTTTTCGAGGAGATCAAGAGCCGCATCCTCGAGACCGACCTCTCGGTGCCGGCGCGGCGCGGGCCGTGGTGGTACATCACCCGCACCGAAGAAGGAAAGCAGTATCCGATCTTCTGCCGGCGCACCGCCCGCGACACCGACGAGGGCGAGCAGGTCCTCATCGACAGCAACGAGCTCGCAGAGGGCCACGAGTACTTCGAGCTCGGCGCGCTCGACGTGAGCCAGAGCCATCGCCTCCTCGCCTACTCGACCGACGTGACCGGCGCCGAGGTCTTCACGATGCGCATCCGCGACCTCGACACCGGTGTCGACCTCCCCGACCTCATCGAGGGGACGCAGTACGGCTCTGCGTGGTCGTTGGATGATCGCCACCTGTTCTACACACGACCCGACGACGCGTGGCGCTCCTACCAGATCTGGCGCCACGAGGTCGGCACCGACGCGGCAACAGACACCCTCGTGTACCAGGAGGACGACTCGCACTTCGACGTCGGCCTCGACCTCACGCGCGATGGCCGCTGGGTCATCATCAACATCGAGAGCCGCACGACGAGCGAGGTGCGGCTGCTCGACGCCGCCGATCCCCTTGCGGCCCCACGTGTCGTCGAGCCCCGAGAGGCCGGCGTCGAGTACAGCGTCGACGTCCAGGGCGATCGCGCCCTCGTCGTGACCAACCTCGACGCGGTCGACTTCCGCCTCGTCGAGGCACCGCTCGACGCGCCCGGCCGCGCGTCGTGGACCGACATGCTCCCCCACCGGCCAGGTGTGCGCCTCTTCGGCGTCGACGCCTTCGCCGACCACATCGTCGCCTACGAGTGGGCCGACGCACTGCCGACGCTGCGCGTCATCCGCAACGACGGCACGCAGTTCGTCATCGATCAACCGGAGGCTGCGTTCTCGCTCTCCGCCGGCACGAACCTCGAGTACGAGGCGACGACCTACCGGTTCAACTATCAGTCGCTCGTCACGCCGCCATCGGTGTTCGACGTCGATCTCGTGTCGGGCGAGCGCACCCTGCTGAAGCAGCAACCCGTGCTCGGCGGGTTCGACGCAGCCGACTACGAGACGGCGCGGCTGTGGGCCGAGGCAACCGACGGCACGAGGGTGCCGATCTCACTCGTCGCCCGCAAGGGCCTCCCACGAGACGGTTCGAACCCGGCCGTCCTCTACGGGTACGGCTCGTACGAGTCGATCGTGGCGCCCTGGTTCTCGTGGCCGCGGATCAGCCTCCTCGATCGCGGCGTCGTGTTTGCTGTCGCTCACGTGCGTGGCGGCGGCGAGCTCGGGCGGCGCTGGTATCTCGACGGCAAGCTGCTGCACAAGCGCAACACGTTCACGGACTTCGTGGCGTGCGCCGAGCACCTCATCGACGCGGGATGGACGAGCGCGGGCCGCCTCGCGATCCGAGGTGGGAGCGCGGGAGGCCTGCTCGTCGGCGCGGCGATGAACCTGCGACCCGACCTGTTCGCTTCCGTCGTCGCCGAGGTGCCGTTCGTCGACGTCGTGAACTCGATGCTCGACGAGACCCTGCCGCTCACCGTCGCCGAGTGGGAGGAGTGGGGCAACCCGGCGGAGCCGGAGTTCGAGGCGTACATGTCGTCGTACGCGCCGTACGAGAACATCGCCCCGGTCGCGTACCCGGCGATCTTCGCGACGGCGGGGTTCAACGATCCGCGCGTGAGCTACCACGAGCCCGCCAAGTGGGTCGCACGGCTGCGCGCCACCACGACCGGCGACAACCCGTTGCTCCTCAAGACCGAGATGGTCGCGGGGCACGGCGGGAAGTCGGGTCGATACGACGCGTGGCGCGAGGAGGCCGAGGTGCTCGCGTTCGTTCTCCGCACGCTGGGGGTCGAGTGAAACGGGTCAGCTGAGGCTGTAGAGCAGCAGGGCGATCAGCGCGGCGTTCCGCGCGACCGACCACCACGTCACGGGGCGGGTGCGGAGCGAGCCGAAGCACGCGCACGGCGCCTTCACCCCACGGCGAAGCGCGCCGACGAGGAACGCGGTGAACACGGCGAGCAGCGCAAGCGCGGGAATGGCCGCGAAGGACACGCTGGCGACGAGGGCCGCCCCGAGCGCGATCTCGAGCACCGGCACCGCTCGTCGAGCCCACGAGGGTGCGCCGAGCGCGGCCGCTTGGTCGGGCCAGCTGCGGCTCGTGAGCTTCGCGACGCCGGCGACGAGGAGCACCAGCCCGACGAGCGCGCCGGCCCACGCGCGCATCGCTCAGACCTCGAAGCGCCCGTACCCGCCGCGAAAGAAGACGAGCGGGCCGCCTTCGGTGGCGACCTCGAGGTCGTGGACTCGACCGACGACGATCACGTGATCGCCGCCTGGGTGCACTGCGTCGATGGTGCAGTCGATCCATGCGAGCACACCGTCGAGGATCGGCGAGCCGAGCGGGCTGTGCTTCCACCCGATGCCCGCGAACTTGTCATCGCTCTTCCCTGCGAAGTGCCGGCAGAGACCTTCTTGGTCCGAGGCGAGGATGTTCACGCAGAACTGCCCCGCGCTCTCGATGTGCGGCCAGCTGGTCGAGGTGTTGCTCGGGCAGAACGCGACGAGCGGCGGGTCGAGCGACAGCGACGTGAACGAACCCACCGCGAGGCCGACCGGTTTGCGCTCGGGCGCCGCCGTCACGATCGTCACGCCGGTCGGGAAGTGACCGAGGACCTGCCGGAAGACTGCAGGATCGATGTCGGGCGCGTCAGCCAAAGGAGACGGTCAACCCCTCCGCTGCGGTGATGAGCTCGATGCCGGCACGGTCGGCGAAGTCTCGAGCACACGCAGACAGATCGTCGAGTGCTTCGTCGTGGCGGGTCGGATCGTGGTGGAAGAGGGCAAGTGTCTTCGCGCCCGCTTCCTTCGCGACCATGACCGCATATTCGACGGTGCAGTGGCCCCATGTCGACTTCATCGCGAACTCGGGCACCGTGTACTGCGCGTCGTGGATCACGAGGTCGGCGCCCTCGCACAGCTCGAGCGCGCCATCGGCGATGCCGTAGCCACCGTCGTAGGGCTGCTGATGGTCGGAGATGTACGCGACCGTCGCACCTTCCCATTCGATGCGGTAGCCGTTCGTCGGCCCGACGTGCGGCACCGACCGAGCCATCACCTTGGCGTCGTTCACCATGAACGTCTCGTCGCTGCGCTCGTGGAAGCCGAGGGTGCCGGGGAACGCATCCATGGCGACCGGGAAGAACGGCGGCCGGATGCAGATGTCGAACGCCTCGAAGAGGCTCAGGCCGTTGTCCTGCGCGGGAGCGTGCACGTCGAGGTGGCCACCGCGCAGGATCGGCACGAAGAACGGCAGGCCCTGCACGTGGTCCCAATGGAGATGGGTGACGAGCGCACTGCCGCGGAAGGAGCCGTCGAGTGGTTGGGTCTCGCCGAAGTAGCGGAGCCCGGTGCCCATGTCGAGGATGATCGGCTCGTGCCCGGGGGATTCGACGGCGACACATGACGTGTTGCCGCCATAGCGACGAGTTCGATCACCTGAGCACGGCGTCGACCCTCGCACCCCGAAGAATGTGATGTTGAGCACAGCTCCCCCTTGGGTCGGCAAGGGTACTGAACCGTCAAGGTTCAGTGTTCCCCGGGTGACCGATTTCTCACACCGGGGTTAACGTCGGCAGCGATGGCTCTCCCCGAAGGGATCGTGGCCGTGGTCAAGGCGGAGTGCGCCACGTGCGTGCTCGTGACCCCGGTGCTGCGGCAGCTGCGACAGGCCGGCGTGCCGCTGACCGTCTACACGCAGGACGACCCCGGCTTCCCGGAGGGCCTCGATCCGATCCACGACGAGGACCTGTCGGTCTCCTACCACCACGAGATCGAGACGGTGCCGACGCTGATGCACATCGTCGACGGCGAGGAGGTCGACCGCACCATCGGGTGGCTCCGTCCCGCATGGGAATCACTCACGGGCATCGAGGGACTCGGACCCGACCTTCCCGAGCAGCGACCCGGGTGCGGCTCGCTCTCGGTCGATCCCGATCTCGTCGACGAGCTGCGCGTGCGCTTCGGCGCGTCGGTGCTCCGCAGCCGTCGGGTCGAGATCGCCGCCCTCGAGGACGAAGTCGAGGCACTGTTCGACCGTGGCTGGACCGACGGGCTTCCCGTGGTCGCCCCGACCGAGGCGCGGGTGCTCCGCATGCTCACCGGCACGCCGCGCCCGCCCGACGACGTCGTTGCCGTCGTGCCACCCGACCTCGTGGAGTGCACGGTGGAGAAGGTGGCCGTGAACGCCGTGATGGCAGGGGCGAAGCCCGAGTACCTGCCCGTGATCCTCGCGGCGCTCGAGGCTGCCTGCACGGACGAGTTCAACATGCACGGCGTGCTCGCGACGACCATGCCGGTCGGGCCGGTGATGATCGTGAACGGTCCGATCCGCAAGGCGATCGGGATGAACTCCGGCGGCAACGTGCTCGGACAAGGCAACCGCGCCAACCTCACCATCGGGCGCGCGCTGCAGCTGATCATCCGCAACGTCGGTGGAGGCAAGCCCGGCGGGGTCGACCGCGCCGCGCATGGCAACCCCGGCAAGCTCTCGTTCTGCTTCGCGGAAGACGAGGAGAGCTCGCCGTGGGAGTCACTCGCGGTGGAGAGAGGATTCGACCCCGACGTGTCGACCGTGACGTTGTTCCCGGGCGAGGGGCCGCGCTGCGTCGTCGATCAGCTCGCTCGCGAGCCTGAGCCACTCTGTCGCACCTTCGCCGCCTGCCTTCGCACGGTGCAGCACCCGAAGCTGCCGCTCGGCTTCGACGCGATCCTGGTCATCGGGCCGGAGCATGCCCGTGTCTTCAAGGAAGCCGGCTGGTCGAAGCAGCGGGTGAAGGACGAGATCATGAGCAACCTCCAGCTGTCGGGCACGGACATCGTGCGCGGCGCGGGAGGCATGGCCGAGGGGATCCCTGAGCACCTGAAGGACGTGACGCTGCCGAAGTTCCGGCCCGGGGGCCTCTTGATCGTGCACGCGGGCGGCGGTGCCGGGCTGTTCTCTGCCATCATCGGGGGCTGGGCCAACGGCGAGACCGGCAGCCAGCCCACGACGAGGCTGATCAGATGAGAGGAGTTCTCCCATGACGATCGTGCTCGATCCCACTGGAGAGCAGATCCCCGCGGAGCGCGCGTTGCGGCAACGTCCTGCTTCGATCGAGGGCCGCACGATCGGGTTGCTCGACATCTCCAAGCCGCGCGGCAACATCTTCCTCGACCGACTGCAGCAAAGGCTCGAAGCGGCGGGCGCCCGGGTGGAGCGGTTCAAGAAGCCGACGTTCACGAAGCCCGCGCCGGTCGACCTGCGTCACGAGATCGCGACCAAGTGCGACCTCGTGATCGAAGCGTTAGCCGATTGAGGGTCGTGCACGTCGTGCAGTGTGCACGACATCACCGATCTCGAGCGCCGGGGTGTGCCGTCGATGTTCGTCGCGTCGAGCGAGTTCGTCGAAGCGGCCGCCGCGCAGTCGAAGGCCCTCGGCTTCTCCGCAGTTGCACGAGTCTTCGTGCCGCATCCGATCCAGGACCGCACCGACGACGAGATGGTTGCCTACGCAGACGCTGCTTATGACGACATCGTGAGCCTCATCACGGCCTGACGAAGCTCGGCGATCCCCTCGTCGACGAGCTGCGCGGCAACGCGCTCGGCGCGCGCCCGATCGCCGGGCCAGCCCATCACCTCCGGGAGGTCGACGACGCGCACGTCGTGCTCGCGCAGCGCGGCGACGAGCCTGCCCCGTCCCTGACGATCCGAGCCGGCGAACGTCGACTGCCGCTTCGTGATCCATGCATCGCCCGTCCAGCGACAGCCCTCCCGGAACCAGCACTCGTCACACGCCGGCTGGCGAGCGGTGCAGACCGTCGCCCCGAGGTCCATCAGCCGCTGGTTCCACTCCCATGCACGACCTGGTGGCACGAGCGCGTCCGCTTCGCGCTGCAGCTCTCCGGGCGTGAGGCGATGCCCCGATCGCCGCGTGAGCACACGAGCGATGTTCACGTCGACGACGCCGAGGTCGTGCTCAAACGCGAAGACGAGGACCGCCCGCGCGGTGTAGGGGCCGACGCCTGGAAGCGAGAGGAGTGCGTCGAGCTCGTCGGGAACTGTTTCGCCCATCGCGATCGCGGCGCGATGCAGGTTGACCGCGCGCCGGTTGTAACCGAGCCCCGCCCACGCGCGCACGACGTCGGCTCGTGACGCGTCAGCGCACGAACGCACAGTCGGGAACCGGTGCATGAACGCGTGCCAGATGGGGATGACCCGAGGCACCTGCGTCTGCTGGAGCATCACCTCCGAGACGAGCACCGCCCACGGGTCACGGGTGCGGCGCCAGGGAAGGTCGCGCACGCGGCTCGCGCCTCAGGTGCGGCTGTGCACTTCGGTGACGTAGGGCAGCGGGATCGGTTCGGTCATGCCCCGCACGAGGTCGCTCACCTGTGCGAGGACGCCGGCGCGCTCTCGGTCGTCCATCGCCGCGATGTAGCTGACGGACGCGACGCGATCGAGGAGCCCGTCGTGCGTGAGCGACTGCACGTAGCCGCAGGTCCACTTCGTGAAGCCGTCGAGCTCGACACCGTCGTACGCAGGGATCAGACCGCGGTTCCAATGGATGATCCGCGACATCTCGGCGACCCAAGGCACCGACTCGTCTCGCCGGTTCCACACGAGGGCGACGCCACCGCCGGGCTTGAGCACGCGGTCGATCTCCGCGAGCGCCTTGGTCTGGTCGAACCAATGGAAGGCTTGCGCCACGACGACCGCGTCGACCGACGCATCGGGAAGCGGGATCGCTTCGGCGGTCCCGTCGAGCACATCGACGCCGGGGACCGCGGTCGCGAAGGCGGCCCGCATGCCCGCGACGGGCTCGACAGCGACGAGGTCGACACCGAGCGGTGCGAGCAGCCGCGTCATCTTCCCGGTGCCTGCCGCGAGATCGAGCACCCGCTTGCCCGGAGCAAGGCGGAGCACCTCGGCGATGCGCGCGATCGCGTCGTCCGGGTAGGACGGCCTTCCGCGCTCGTACGCCTGCGCTCCGGAGTCGAAGCCGAAGGCCGCGGTGGGGTTGACCGTCACGTCCAAACCTCCGTCACGTCCAAACCTCCGTCATGCCCAGATCTCTGTCTCGTCGTAGGGACGGCGACGCACCGGCGCCGCGTCTCGCTTCCAGACCATCACCTTCCGCCTGAAGTAGCAGACCTCCTCACCCCTCTGGTTGAGGCCCTTCGTCTCCACGGTGACGATGCCGCGATCCGGCTTCGACGATGACTCGACCACATCGAGCACCCGCGTCTCCGCATAGATCGTGTCGCCGTGGAAGGTGGGCTTCCTGTGCGTCAACGACTCGACCTCGAGGTTGGCGATCGCTGCACCGCTCACGTCCGGGACGCTCATGCCGAGGACGAGCGAGTAGACGAGGTTGCCCACGACCACATTCTTCCCGTGCACCGTCTCGTGCTCGGCGAACCACTCGTTCGTGTGGAGCGGGTGGTGGTTCATCGTGATCATGCAAAAGAGATGGTCGTCGTACTCGGTGATCGTCTTGCCCGGCCAGTGGCGATACACGTCGCCGACGACGAAGTCCTCCAGGTAGCGGCCGAACGGGCGCTCGTAGGTGGTCATGGAGGCGAGGCTACCCATGAACGATTTCTCTCAGCAGGAGAGCATCCCCGATCCCGAGCCGCGTCGGGGCAATGCTCACCGGATGGACGTAGCCGTCCCAGGCTCATGGACGTAGCCGTCCCCGGCTCATGGACCTAGCCGTCGTTGTCATCGCCGCGCTCGCGGTTGCCGTCGCGGTCGCGGTGGCCGTTGCAGTTGCAGTTGCAGTTGCAGT
>DATKAS010000141.1:0-23574 GCA_035497855.1 Acidimicrobiales bacterium | reverse complement strand
GCACCTCGATGTCGGCTCATCGCATCCTGGGGCTGAAGCAGGTCCCAAGGGTTGGGCTGTTCGCCCATTAAAGCGGTACGCGAGCTGGGTTTAGAACGTCGTGAGACAGTTCGGTCCCTATCCTCTGCAGCCGTAGGAGATCTGAGGAAGGCTGTCCCTAGTACGAGAGGACCGGGACGGACGCAGCTCTGGTGTGCCAGTTGTCCTGCCAAGGGCACTGCTGGTTGGCCACCTGCGGAAGGGAGAAGCGCTGAAAGCATCTAAGCGCGAAACCCGTTTCGAGATGAGATCTCCCACTGGGTCAACCAGGTAAGGCCCGTGGCAGACCACCACGTTGATAGGCCGGA
This sequence comes from Acidimicrobiales bacterium, assembly GCA_035497855.1. GTDB lineage: Bacteria > Actinomycetota > Acidimicrobiia > Acidimicrobiales > DATKAS01 > DATKAS01. The sequence goes on along the minus strand of DATKAS010000141.1, from coordinate 23,227 downwards.
GGTGTACGCAGGGCAACCTGTTCAGCCGACCGGTACTAATCGGCCGAGGGCTTGGATGAACTCGTGCTCGTGCTCGCTCTGAAGTGCTCAAGGGGCTGCCGGCTTTTACGCTGGCGCCATTGACAACAGGTTTCCGGTGGCTATGGCGGCGGGGCCACACCCGTTCCCATTCCGAACACGGCAGTTAAGCCCGCCCGCGCCGATGGTACTTGGGGGTAGACCCCCTGGGAGAGTAGGTCGCCGCCGGATTTTCTCACGCGAAAGAGCCCCCCGACAGGGGGGCTCTTCGTCGTTTTCTGGCCCTTCGATGCGGTCGGTTACTCGACGATCTCGCTCGTCTGCAGCACGGGCTGGATCGTGGTGTAGTTCGCGACGTCGGCCATGACATCGCCGATCCCTGGACCACCGAACGCCTTGCCGACGGCGTCCATCGAATCGAACTTGAAGTGCACGCCGGCCACGTACGGCCCATCCATCCCTTTGTCGATCTCGGCGCTCGACAGCCCGAAGGTCTTGAGGCACAGCGGGATGTGCGTGTTCTTGTAGTAGTCGTGGTCGAAGGACGCACCTTCGGTCTTGGGATAGAAGACGCTGACTTTGATCATGGCGAGATCCTTTCAGAGGCGGCCGAGGACGGCGCCACACGAGCTCTGGTCGACACCGCCCGTCTCGTCGACGTCGATGCGGGTGAGGGTGCCGTCGTCGATGATCGCCGCATAGCGCTTCGAGCGGATGCCGAGGCCGAAGGCCGAGCCGTCGAGCTCGAGGCCCATCGCCTTGGTGAACTCGCCGTTGCCGTCGGCGAGCATCACGATCTTGTCGCCGACGCCGTGCGCCTTGCCCCAAGCATCCATGACGAACGCGTCGTTCACCGCGACGCACGCGACACGGTCGACACCCTTCGCGAACAGCTCGTCGGCCTGTTCCACGAACCCGGGCAGGTGGATCTTGTCGCAGCCCGGCGTGAATGCCCCCGGCACGCCGAACAGCACAGTGCGTCCTTTCGCGAACAGCTCGCCGGTCTTCACGGGCTCCGGCATCCCGGTCGCCCCCGGCTGCTTGATCTCGACGTCGGGGATTGCTTCTCCGGCAGCGATCACGGCCTCTCCTCCATCGCATGGTGACTGTGCGGCCGACGATACGACCCTGATGCAGCGATCACCGCATCGTCTTATGGTCCGCCCGTGCGCTTGACGACGAGCTCGGACGTGCCTGCGATCCGCCGGGTGCTCGGCGAGGCCTTCGCTCCCGATCCACTCTTCCAGTGGCTGTTCCCGGACGAGTCGACCCGCGTCGACGCCACCGCCGCGTGGCTGGGGCTGTTCGTGGAGCGGTACGTGAGCCGTGCTCCGATCCACGTGATCGCCGACGACACGGTCCAGGCGGTCGCGGTGTGGCAAGCGCCGGGCGAGACAGCGCTGCCGATTGCGGTCGGGCCGCCGTCGATCTCCGGCATGCTCGGCGCGCTCCTCGGCCGAGAGCGGATCGTCGAGTTGGGCGACGCGCTCCGTGCGATCGGCTCCGTGCGCCCCACCCGACGCCACGCGTACCTCCAGTTCCTCGCGGTCAGCCCGGAGCACCAAGGGCATGGCATCGGCCGCCGCGTGATCATGCCGGGCATGGCCACGGCCGATGCCGAGGGCGTCGGCGTCCACCTCGAGACGACGAACCCGAAGAACCTCGCCTTCTACCGATCCCTCGGCTTCGAGGTCTCGCACGAGATCCGGCTCGAGCCCGGCGGTCCCGACATGTGGGCGATGTGGAAGGCGCCGAAGTGACCGAGGTGCTCGACCCCTCGCTCACGGGATTGGAGCAGCTGCGCGCGCTGTTCGGGGAGGACGGTCCGGGCGTCGGCATCACCCGTCTCCTCGGCATCACGACCGACGCGCTCGAGGAGGGGATGGTCGCGTTCGGCGTCGAGCCCCGACCGGACATGTGCAACCCGGCAGGCATCGTGCACGGCGGCATCGCGGCGACTCTCCTCGACAGTGCGATGTCCTGCGCGATCCACTCGACGCTGCAGGTGGGAGAGCGGTACACGACGGTCGACCTGCACGTGCACTACACGCGGCCGATCAGGCCCGACCACGGGCACATCGTGGCGACGGGGACAGTGGTGCATCGCGGCGCGCGCGTCGGCACCGCCGAGGGCCGACTCGTCGACGCGGAGGGCAAGGTGCTCGCGCACGGCACGACGACCTGCCTCGTGATGCCTCCTTCCTTCTCGGCCGGCGTCTCCTAGGCTGCGCGCCATGCCCGGCAAGCACCCACCGTCGCGCGGCGCGCCCCAGAAGAAGACGAGCGCGGCCAAGGGCGGTGCACCGAAGCCGAAGGGAGCCCCGAAGCCCAGGCCGAAGCCGGCACCGAAGCCCGGCGTCCCCCAAGCAGCGATCGACGCCTCGAACGCGGCGCGCCGCGCCGGCCTCGGGAGCGTCGCGCGCAAGGGCGCGAGCGAGGTCATGTCGCCCCGCAAGGGCGACGCGCCCGCGCGGAACGCTCCTCCACGATGGACGAAGGACGACGACTGGACCGACGAGGGCGACGTCCGCGACCAAGCGAAGGAGGCGGTCGCACGGGGCAGCACCCCGCGGCGCACGCGCACCGTCAACCGCGACGTCGATGCCGCGGCCCCGATCGCTGACCTGCCCGGGGACGTCGTGAGCGACCTGGAGACCGCCGCCGGTCCTCGCGAAGGCGCCAAGCTGCAGCAGCGCTTCGCGAACGCGCGGCGTGCCTTCGAGCGCGACCGGTTCGGCGAGGCGCGCCGGCTGCTCGAGCCGCTCGCGCGTGACGCCCCCGGAGCGGCGGGTGTGCGCGAGCTCTACGGCCTCACTCTGTACCGGTTGGGGGACTACCGGAAGGCAGTGAAGGAGCTCGAGGCCTTCCGCTCGCTCTCGGGCTCGGCGGAGCTGAACGCCGTGCTCGCCGACAGCTACCGCGCCCTCCATCGGTGGTCCGCGGTGGAAGAGCTCTGGGACGAGCTGCGCGCCGCGTCACCCGATCCCGTCGTGGTGGCCGACGGCCGCATCGTGATGGCCGGCGCGCTCGCGGACCAAGGCAAGCTCACCGCTGCGATCGCGCTGCTCGAGCGAGGCGCCACGAGGCCGCGTCGCGCGCAGCTCCACCACTTGAAGCAGTGGTACGCGCTCGCCGATCTCTACGACCGTGCTGGTGACGTGCCGCGCGCTCGCAACCTGTTCACTCGGATCCGTCAGGCGGACCCATCGTTCGCCGATGTGAGCCAGAGGTTGCGCTCGCTCGGCTGAATGTCCCACCCCCGGCGTAGCGTGCTCGCAACTTCCCTTCCGATGCTCCTTGCAACGAAGGGAAGCTCCGATGAACATCGTCCTCCTTCACGGGCTGCTGACGCGCGAGCCCGAGATCCGTTCCCTCCCGTCGGGTGATGAGGTCGCCTCGTTCGACCTGACCGTGCGCGACGACGGCTTCGAGACCGAAGTCGTGCCGATCTCATGGCACGCGGCCCCGGCGCATGTGCTCGAGCGGCTCGAGGCGGGGTCCGAGATCGTCGTCACGGGCCGGGTGCGTCGCCGTTTCTTCCGTGCCGGCGGCGCCACCCAGAGCCGCACCGAGGTCATCGCCACCTCGGTCCTCCCTGCCCGGCAGTCGCGAGGGGTCGACAAGGCGCTTCGAGCCGCCCTGGCCACCGGTGACGAGTGGCTCGGCGGTTGAGCCGTGGCGGTACGCTCGCGCCATGCCCGACATCTCTGCACTGCTCGGTGACGAGGCTGAGTCGCTGCTCGGCCACACCGCCAAGGCGATCCCGCGCGAGGAGCTCAGCCTCCCGGGTCCCGACTACATCGATCGGGTCTTCCTCGAGACCGACCGCAACCCGATGGTGGTGCGCAACCTCGCGTCCCTCCTCGACCACGGGAGGCTCGCCGGCACGGGCTACGTGTCGATCCTCCCGGTCGATCAGGGCATCGAGCACTCAGCCGCGGCCTCGTTCGCGCCGAACCCTGCGTACTTCGATCCGATCAACATCGTGAAGCTGGCGATCGAGGGCGGCTGCAACGGCGTCGCGAGCACGTTCGGCGTGCTTGCGCAGGCGTCGCGCCGCTACGCGCACAAGATCCCGTTCATCGTGAAGATGAACCACAACGAGCTGCTCACCTATCCGAACAAGTTCGACCAGGTGATGTTCGGCAGCCCGCAGCAGGCGTGGGACCTCGGAGCCGCGGGTGTGGGCGCCACGATCTACTTCGGGTCCGAGGAGTCGACGCGCCAGCTGCAAGAGGTGAGCGAGGCCTTCGCAGAGGCGCATCAGCTCGGCATGTTCACGGTGCTCTGGTGCTACCTGCGCAACAACGCGTTCAAGAAGGACGGCGTCGACTACGCGGTGTCGGCCGACCTCACGGGACAGGCCAACCACCTCGGTGTCACGATCGAGGCCGACATCATCAAGCAGAAGGCTCCGGAGAACAACGGCGGGTTCACCGCGCTGAGCTTCGGCAAGACGTCGCCGCTCGTCTACGACGAGCTCACCACCGACCATCCGATCGACCTCGCCCGGTGGCAGGTCGCGAACTGCTACATGGGTCGGGTCGGGCTCATCAACTCGGGCGGCGAGTCCAAGGGCGCAGCCGACTTGGCGCAGGCCGTCCGCACAGCGGTGATCAACAAGCGGGCGGGCGGCATGGGCCTCATCAGCGGCCGGAAGGCCTTCCAGCGGCCCATGACCGACGGCGTCGCGCTCCTCAACGCGATCCAGGACGTCTACCTCGACAGGGCCGTCACGATCGCCTGAATCAGGTTCAACCGGCATGCGTTGAGAGCCGTATACGTGCAGGTAGTCTCGACTTCGCCTTGAAGCAACCGCGCGTCCCAGGGGGATCCGTGACCGACACCGCACGTCAGGAGTCACCCGAAGAGCTGCATCGGGTCGTCATCCGCTTCGCCGGCGACTCCGGCGATGGCATGCAGCTCACTGGCGATCGATTCACGAACGCCAGCGCCCTCTTCGGCAACGACCTGTCGACGTTGCCGGAGTTCCCTGCTGAGATCCGGGCTCCTGCCGGCACGCTCGCGGGCGTCTCGTCGTTCCAGGTCCACATCTCCGACCACGAGATCACCACGCCCGGCGACGCGCCGAGCGTCCTCGTCGCGATGAACCCCGCCGCGCTCAAGGCTGACCTCGATCGGCTCGAGCCGGGCGGCACGCTCATCGTGAACATCGACACCTTCGACGAGCGCAACCTCACGAAGGCGGGCTACACCGGGAACCCGCTCACCGACGGCAGCTTGAAGGGCTACACGGTGTACGAGGTGCCGATGACCTCCCTCACGAAGGAGGCAGTCACGCCCCTCGGTGTGAAGCCGCGCGACGCGGATCGGTCGAAGAACTTCTTCGCGCTCGGCCTCGTGTCGTGGATGTACACGCGCCCGGTCGACACGACGCTCAAATGGATCGAGGAGCGCTTCGGGAAGAACGAGCAGGTGTTCAACTCGAACACGGCGGCGTTCAAGGCCGGCTACCACTTCGGTGAGACGGCAGAGCTCTTCGGCCACTCGTACCAAGTGAAGCCCGCGAAGCTCACGCCCGGCACGTACACGAACATCACCGGCAACACGGCCCTCGCCTGGGGCGTCGTCGCCGCCGGCCAGCTCGCGAAGCTGCCCGTGTTCCTCGGCTCGTATCCGATCACGCCGGCATCCGACATCCTCCACGAGCTGTCGAAGCACAAGAACTTCGGCATCCGCACGTTCCAAGCCGAAGACGAGATCGCGGCCGCCGGGTCCGCGCTCGGCGCGGCCTTCGCCGGCCACCTCGGCGTCACGACCACGAGCGGACCGGGTGTCGCCCTCAAGTCCGAGACGATCAGCCTCGGCGTGAGCCTCGAGCTCCCGCTGCTGGTGATCGACATCCAGCGCGGCGGCCCGTCGACGGGTCTGCCCACCAAGACCGAGGCCGCCGACCTCCTGATGGCGATGTACGGCCGGCATGGCGAGGCGCCGCTTCCCATCGTCGCCGCGATGAGCCCCTCGCACTGCTTCTTCGCCGCGATCGAGGCCGCGCGCATCGCGCTGAAGTACCGCACCCCCGTGATCCTTCTGTCCGACGGCTACCTCGCGAACGGTGCAGAGCCCTGGCTCTTGCCCGACGTGAGCACGCTCCCCGACATCTCGGTGCGGTTCGCAGACAAGCCGAACCACGTCCGCGACGACGGCACCGAGGTGTTCTGGCCGTACCTGCGCGACCCCGAGACACTCGCGCGCCCTTGGGCCGTGCCGGGCACGCCAGGCCTCATGCACCGCGTCGGCGGCATCGAGAAGGAAGACGGGTCGGGCGACATCTCCTACACGCCGGAGAATCACGGTCGCATGGTGGGTCTGCGCGCCGCGAAGGTCGCGGGCATCGCGAAGGACATCCCGCCGGTCGAGGTGCGGGGCGACGCCGATGCCGAGGTGCTCGTGCTCGGCTGGGGATCGACCTGGGGCGCGATCGACGCCGCCGCCGGACGAGTCCGGGAGCGCGGCAAGAAGGTCGCCCACGCCCACCTCGTCCACCTCAACCCGTTCCCCGCGAACCTCGGCGAGGTCGTGAAGCGCTATCCGAAGGTCGTCATCCCCGAGATGAACACGGGGCACCTGTGGCGCATGGTGCGCGCCGCGTTCTTGGTCGACGCGATCGCGGTGAACAAGGTGCAGGGCGTGCCCTTCACCGCGGGCGAGCTCGAGACCGCCATCCTGGAGGCTTGCAATGACTGACACCGCGCCCGCCACCAGCAAGAAGGACTGGGCCAGCGACCAAGAGGTGCGCTGGTGCCCGGGCTGTGGCGACTACTCGATCCTCACCGCCGTGCAGATGCTGATGCCCGAGCTCGGTGTGAAGCCCGAGAACACGGTCTTCGTGTCAGGCATCGGGTGCTCGAGCCGTTTCCCGTACTACATGAACACCTACGGGATGCACGGCATCCACGGCCGCGCACCGGCGATCGCGACAGGTCTCGCGATGGCACGCCCCGACCTCGACGTGTGGGTGATCACCGGTGACGGCGACGGCCTCTCGATCGGTGGCAACCACCTGATCCACGCGCTGCGCCGCAACGTGAACCTCACGATCCTTCTCTTCAACAACCAGATCTACGGCTTGACCAAGGGCCAGTACTCGCCGACCAGCGAGGTCGGGAAGGTCACCAAGTCCACGCCGTTCGGGTCGCTCGACTACCCGTTCAGCCCGGTGAGCCTCGCGCTCGGGGCGGAAGCGGGGTTCGTCGCCCGCACCCACGACATGGACCGCAAGCACATGATGGAGACGTTCCGCCGGGCGCACGACCACAAGGGCGCTGCCTTCGTCGAGATCTACCAGAACTGCAACGTCTTCAACGACGGTGCGTTCGAGACGATCCTGTCGCGCGAGGCTCGGTCGTCGATGCTCATCTCGCTCGTGCATGGCGAGCCGATCCGGTTCGGCAACGACAACGAGAAGGGCGTCGTGATGGGCACCGACGGTCAGCTTCGCATCGTCGACGTCGCCGAGGTCGGTGAGGCTGCGCTGCTCGTCCACGACGAACATCACGCCGACCCGGGCCTCGCGTTCGCACTGTCCCGTTTGAGCCACAGCCCGACCACACCGACGCCTGTCGGCGTGTTCCGCGACGTCGACCGGGCCGAATTCGCGAGTGAGACGTCGCGCCAGCTCATGCTCGCGAGCGAGAAGGGTCCGGGCGACCTGTCCCGCCTCCTTGCCTCCGGGGGCACCTGGGACGTCAGCTAATCGAGCATGCGGAAGACGGTGCCGGTCTTGGGCTTCGGCGCGAAGAAGGTCGTCTTCGGGGGCATGAGCTTTCCCGCGTGGGCGGTCGCCGCGATCTGATCGACGGTCGCCGGACGCAGCAGCACGCCGATGGTGCCGGGCTCGGCCACGACACGCGCGACCACGTTCGCGACGCCGTGCTGGTACGCGATCTCGTGCGGGCCGAGCGCGCCGCGTGCGGCTTCGAGCCGGCTCGAGTCGAGGTCGTCGACGCCGTCGAACGCTCGGATGCGCGGTCGCAGCAGCCAGAGCCCGTCGTGGCGCACGAGCGCGAGCGCGCCGGCATCAGCCATGCGCGCCGTGATCGTCGGTGCGCCGTCGAGCGGGCCCGCGTCGAACGACTCGAACCAGGGGTCGAGGGCGGCGAGCACGTCGACGGCGGGGTCGATCGCAGAGAGCAGGCGATGGATCGGCAGTACGTGCAGCTGCTCGGGCGCGAGCTCGACGATGAACGCCATCACGAAGTCGGGCGGGCCGCCGGGCTCGCCGCGCTCGGCCTTGTACGCGAGCGATGTGGAGTATCGGTGGTGTCCGTCGGCGATGACCACGGGAGACGCCGCGACTGCGTCGCGGATCGCAGCGATCACGCCGGGCTCGCGCACTCGATAGAGGCGGTGATGCACCCCGTCGTCGTCGGTCCACCGTGCGTCGGGCGGACCGGGGAGCTCGCAGAGCGCGCCGAGCCCAGGTGTCAGCGAGAGGCCCCAGACTGCAGAGAGGTTCGCCCGACACGAGCGCAACATCTCGAGCCGGTCGCTGTGGGCCTTGGGCGTCGTCTGCTCGTGCGGGAACACGCCGTTGGTGCCCGGCTCGGTGAGCTCCAGCGCGCCGATGACCCCCGCGGTCTGGAGCGCGTGACCCGCTTCGTCGTGATACCCCATCCGGTACACGTAGAACGCGGGCTCGTCGTCGGTGAGCAGCACGCCCTCGTCGAGCCACTGGTGCAACAGGAAGCAAGCGTTCTGGTAGCGATCGCGGCCATCGGCCTCGGCCGGGAGGTCGATGTGGACGACGTTCCAGAGCGAGCGCTCGCCGAGCATCTCGCGCTCGGCATCGTCGATCACGTCATAGGGCGGCGCGGTGACCTCGGCGAGGTCGAGCTCCTCGAGGTCGTAGAGCACGCCACGGAAGGGCTCGAACCGAGGCACTCCGAATGGCTAGCAGATGCCGTCTGCAACAATGCCCGCATGCCGCGCGCCAACAACAACGGGATCGAGATCGAGTTCGACGCCATCGGCGACCCGAATGACGAGGCCCTTCTCCTCGTGATGGGCTTCACCGCGCAGATGATCGCTTGGGACGAGAAGTTCTGTCGGGCGCTCGCCGACAAGGGGTACTTCGTCATCCGCTACGACAACCGTGACTGCGGGCTCTCCACACACCTCGACGGCGTCGCGGTCGACATGGCCGCGCTGTTCATGGCTCGGACGAGCGGCGGCGACCTGCCGCCGGTGCCCTACACGCTGAGCGAGATGGCCGCGGACGGCATCGTGGTGCTCGACGCGCTGGACATCGAGCGTGCCCACGTCGTCGGCGCGTCGATGGGCGGGATGATCGTGCAGACGTTGGCGATCGAGCATCCGCAGCGACTCCGCACGGTCACCTCGATCATGTCGACGACGGGCGAGCCCGAGTACGGCCAGGCATCGCCCGACGCGATGGCAGCGCTGATGCGGCCGCCGCCCTCGGATCGCGCGCAGGCCATCGACGCGTCGGTCGAGGCCTCGAAGATCTTCTCGAGCCCGCGCTACTTCGACGAGGCAAGGATGCGTGAGCGCGCGGCCGCCTCGTACGACCGCGCGTTCTATCCCGAGGGCGCAGGTCGCCAGATGGGGGCGATCGTCGCGAGCGGTGACCGCGCCGGCGGTCTACGCAACGTCACGTTGCCGTTCCTGGTGATCCACGGCCGCGCCGACACGCTCATCGACCTGAGCGGCGGCGAGCGCACGGCCGAGCTCGTGCCGGGCGCGAACCTCGTCGTGCTGAACGACATGGGCCACGACCTTCCCGAGCCGTTGTGGCCGCTGATCGTCGATGTGATCGCGAGCCACGCCACGCACGCCATCGGGTGACCGCGTCGGGCTCGATCGCGAGCGTGCACACCGTCGTCTGCGACCTCGACGGCGTCATCTGGCTCGCGGACCACGCGATCGAGGGCTCGGCCGATGCGATCGCGCGCCTCCGCGCGAGCGGACGTCGCGTGCTGTTCGTGACGAACAACTCTTCGGTCCCGGCGGGCGACGTCGTCGCCAAGCTCGACGGCTTCGGCATCCCCGCCAAGGGTGATGTCCTGACCAGCGCGATGGCAGCCGCACGCCTGCTGAAGCCAGGACAGCGAGCCGTGGTGCTCGGCGGCCCCGGTGTCGTCGAGGCCCTCGAGGACCGCGGTGTCATCGCGTTGCGAGAAGGCCCGGCCGACGCGGTCGTCGTCGGCTTCCACCGCGACTTCGACTACGAGCGGATGAAGGTTGCGTCCGACACGATCCGCGGCGGCGCGATCCTCATCGGCACGAACGACGACGTCACCTATCCGACGCCGGACGGCCCGATCCCGGGAGGCGGAGCGATCCTCGCGGGAGTCGCGACGGGTGCCGAGGCCATGCCGGTCGTCGCGGGGAAGCCTCACCCGGCGATGGCGGCGCTCGTGCGCGAGGTCGTGGGGGAGGTGCCGCTCCTGATGGTGGGTGATCGGCCTGACACCGACGGGCTCTTCGCCGTGCGGTTGGGCTGCGCGTTCGGGCTCGTGCTCTCCGGGATCGTCTCGCCGGGCACAGATCTCTCGACCATCGAGCCGAAGCCGGCGATCGTGGCGGCTGATCTCTCCGCTCTCGCCGACATGGTCCTCAGCGATACGGGTTCGGCGGCGCCCACGGATCGGTGATCGCCGGCGGTCTGTGCCGCGGTCGCATGAGCCATGCCACTGCCGCGCCGAACGCGAACCCGGTGACGTGAGCCATCCACGCGACGTCGCCTCCGCGGTTGAACAAGAACTGCAGTGCGAGCCACACGAGGAGCACGACCCGTGCCTCGATCTCTCGGAACCAGACGAGGATCGCGAAGAACATCGTGAAGATCTTCGCCCTCGGGAACCACACGAAGTAGGCACCCATCACGCCCGCGATGGCCCCGGACGCGCCGATGACGGGCACCGTGCTGTGCGGGTTGAGGAGCACCTGACCGATCGTCGCGACGACGCCAGAGAGCACGTAGAAGAGGAGGTACAGCGCCCAGCCCAGACGGTCCTCCACGTTGTTCCCGAACACCCAGAGGAACAGCATGTTGAAGCCGATGTGCAGCCATCCGCCGTGCAAGAACATCGACGTGATGATCGCGAGGTACACGTTCTTGTCGGGAAACAGGGGCGGGCTGTTGTCGCGGCGATCGCAGGCGGAGGTGTCGCCTTGCACGAACGTCTTGCCGATCTCGTCGATGGTGAGCGGGCGTCCCTGGGTCAGCTCGCAAGGGATCGCGGCGTACTCGAGATCGAACCGCAGCTGGCTGTCGATGTGGACCGGCACGCCGCCCACTTGCACGGTGTCCGTGCCCCGCAACGGTGACTGGACGAGCAGGAAGACCGCGACGTTGATCGCGATGAGCACGATCGTGGCGATCGGGCGGCGACGAGTGGGGTTGTCGTCCCGGAGCGGGATCACTGTCCGGGGACCCTATCGACGCTGGTCCTCGATAGCGTGTTGGCCCATGGCACAGCTCGATGCGATCCGCAAGTACCTCGAGGCCGGCATGGCGTTCACCCAGACCACCCGCGCAAGGGCTGAAGAGATCGTCGCGAGCCTGGTCCGAGCCGGGGAGCTGCAGACCGAGCAGACCCAGCAGCAGGTCCAAGACCTCGTCGAGCGCAGCCGGGAGAACACCGAGCGGATGGTCAGGGCCATGCGCGAGGAGATGGTCTCGCAGCTGTCGTCCCTCGGGTTCGCAACGAAGAAAGATCTCGCGAAGCTCGAGCGAAAAGTCGACGCGATGAGGGCGTCATCGAGCGCGGCGAAGTCGTCGAAGAAGGCTCCGGCCAAGGCGGCGAAGAAGACCGCGAAGAAGTCCACGACGAAGAAGGCCGCGACGAACAAGGCCGCGGCGAAGAAGGCAGCAGCGAAGAAGTCGTGACATCGGCTCGTCGGCGGCTCGATGCCGAGCTCGTGCGGCGTGAGCTCGCCGCGAGCCGGGAGGCCGCGCAGCGCCTGATCGACGAGGGTCGCGTGACGGTCGGTGGCGCGCTGGCACAGAAGCCGAGCCGCATGGTCGCGGCGAGCGAGCCGGTCGAGGTCATCGGTCCGCCGCCGCGGTTCGTCAGCAGGGGAGGCGACAAGCTTGCGGGCGCGCTCGAGGTGTTCGGCATCGAGGTCGAGGGTCGCGATGCGTTCGACGCCGGGGCGTCGACGGGCGGGTTCACGGACTGCCTGCTGCAGGCTGGCGCGTCGCGCGTCGTGGCCGTCGATGTCGGGCACGGCCAGCTCGACGACCGCGTGCGCGCCGACCCGCGCGTCGAGGTGCACGAGCGGGTGAACGTGCGGGCCCTCGCCCCCGGAGCGCTCGGCCGCTTCTCCCTCGTGGTGGCGGACCTGTCGTTCATCTCATTGGTCTCGGTGCTCGACGGGTTGCTCGGCGCCGCCCGGCCCGCGGCCGACCTCGTGCTGCTGGTCAAGCCGCAGTTCGAGGCGGGGAAGGCCGAGGCTGATCGAGGACGAGGCGTGATCACTGATCCCGGGGTGTGGGGTGCGGTCGCCGAGAAGATCGAACGCGCGCTCGTCGTGCGCGGAGCGGTCATCATGGGGTGGATGGTGTCGCCGATCCGCGGATCGAAGGGGAACGTCGAGCTCTTCGTGCATGCCCGCGCGCCCGAGAGTGAGAGCGCGCCGTGAGTGCCGTGACCCTGGTCGTGCACAACCAACGGCCGAAAGCCGCCGAGCTCGCCCGCGAGACTACGCAGTGGCTTCAGGCGCGGGGTCACGAGGTGCGCATGCCAGAGGCCGACGCGGAGGTCGTGGGTCTGCCCGACGTCGGGGTGCCCGACGAGAAGCTCGCGAACGACGTCGTGCTCGCCGTGAGCCTCGGTGGAGACGGCACGATGCTCCGGACGGTCGACCTCGTGGCGGAAGGCGAGGTGCCGGTGCTCGGCGTCAACGTCGGGCTGCTCGGGTATCTGACCGAGGTCGAGCCGAACGCGCTGACGCCGGCGCTCGAGCGGTTCTTCGCCGGCGACTACGGCATCGAGGACCGCATGATGCTGAGCGTCACGATTCGCTCGCGCCGATCGGTGCTCGACGGTTGGAGCTTCCGCGCGCTGAACGAGGCGGTCGTCGAGAAGACCCAGTCGGGGCATACGGTCCGCATGCTCGTGCGCATCGGCGGTGAGGTGTTCACGTCGTACGCCGCGGACGGTCTCATCGTCGCGACGCCGACGGGTTCGACCGCCTACTCGCTCTCGGCGCGCGGTCCGATCGTGTCGCCGCGGCATCGTGCGCTGCTCTTGACGCCGGTCTCGCCGCACATGCTCTTCGACCGGTCGTTGATCCTCGATCCGGGTGAGACGTTGAGCCTCGAGGTGATCGGGCATCGTCCTGCGACGCTCTCCGTCGACGGCACGAGCGTCGGCGAGCTGGACGAGGGTGATGTCGTGGATTGCGCACCTGCGGACCGCAGCGCACGGCTCGTCACGTTCGGGAAGCGGAACTTCCATCGCATCCTCAAGGCGAAGTTCGGCCTGAGTGACCGCTGACTCGTGCTGACCGAGCTCGCCGTCCGCAACTTGGGCGTGATCGAGGAGCTCGTCCTCGTCTTTCCCGCGGGCATGACTGCGCTGACGGGGGAGACAGGTGCCGGCAAGACGCTGCTCGTCGACGCGATCGAGCTCCTCGTCGGCGGTCGCGCTGATGCGGGGGTGGTGCGGCAAGGCGCTGCGGAGTGCTCGATCGAGGGCCGGTTCGTCGTGGGCGACGCCGAGGTGGTGCTCAGTCGCGTGATCCCGAGCGACGGGCGGTCGCGGGCGTACCGCAACGGACGGCTCGCGACGGTCGCACAGCTCGCGGAGGAAGGCAGCCGTCTCGTCGACCTGCACGGGCAGCACAGCCATCAGTCGTTGCTCGGGGTCGCCGAGCAACGCGCTGCGCTCGATGCCTTCGGCGGCATCGATTTGGCACCGCTCCGAGCGGCGCGAGCGCGGGTCGCCGAGGTCGAGGCCGAGCTCGCTGCGCTGGGTGGGGATGAGCGGGCGCGGGCCCGCGAGATCGACCTCCTCCGGTACCAGGTCGACGAGCTCGAGCGCGCCGCGCTCGACGATCCCGAGGAAGACGGCACGCTCGAAGCGGAGGAGGATCGGCTGGCGGACGCGGTCGCGCACCGTGAGGCCGCTGTGCGCGCCACCGAGGCGCTGACCGGCGACGGTGGTGCAGTCGACGCGATCGGCGCGGCGCGATCCGGTCTCGGGGGGCGGGCGCCGTTCGCCGACCTCCTCGCTCGACTGCACGCGCTCGAGGCCGAGGCGGCCGACGTGGGCGCGGATCTTCGCCACGCCGCCGACGCGATCGCCGAAGATCCGGAACGTCTCGCGGAGGTGCGCGCGAGACGGCAGCTGTTGCGCGAGCTCACCCGCAAGTACGGGGAGGACCTGCATGAGGTGATCGCCTATCGCGACGAGGCGCGTGAACGGCTCGACGTGCTGCGGTCACACGAGGAGCGGGCGGCCGCGCTCGATGCCGAGCGTCGAACCGCGCTGGCGAGCGCCGAGGCCGAGACGGAGCGGGTGCACGCGGCGAGGCGGGCCGCCGCTCCCCGCCTCGCGAAGGCGGTGCAGGCGCACCTCACCGAGCTCGCGTTGCCCCGTGCCCGCATCGCGATCGAGGTCGACGGTGAGGCGGTCACGTACCGGTTCGCCGCGAACGCCGGTGAGGGCCTCGCACCGCTCGCGCGAGTCGCGTCGGGCGGTGAGCTCGCCCGCACGATGCTCGCCCTCCGACTCGTGGTCACCGAGGCTCCTCCGACCTTGGTGTTCGACGAGGTCGACGCGGGCGTTGGCGGACAGGCAGCACTCGCCGTGGGCCGCTCGCTCGCGAGCCTCGGTGCAGCGCATCAGGTGCTCGTGGTGACGCACCTCGCGCAGGTCGCCGCGTACGCCGACGCCCAGATCGCCGTCGACAAGCAGGAGAGCAAGGGGCGCACCGTGGTGACCGCGGTGCCCGTCGTCGCGGACGAGCGCGCGGTCGAGCTGTCCCGCATGCTGTCCGGGATGCCGTCCAGCGCGACCGCTCGCGATCACGCCGAGGAGCTGCTCGCCAGCGCCGCCCGCGAGCGCGGCCGCTGACCCGCCTCCCCATGCCCACGTTCGCGCGCTCGGGGCACTATGCCGCGGGCGAACGCGCGAACGTGGCGAGGGCGCGGCGGTACAGCTGCCAGACCGTGGACACCAGGTACTCGTCGGTCATCGCCGAGGTGAAGGTCAGGGGTGTCCATTGGGCGACCAGCAGGTCGTCGCGGCGAGCGTGGTCCGCATCGAACTTCGCCCGGAATCGGTGAGTGTCGTAGCCGTCGAGCTCGATCGCGATGCGCTGCTCCGGGTAGGCGAGATCGATCCGCACCTGGCGTCCGGCGAGGATCATCCGGTGCTGCTGGCGAGGAGGCGGGAGGCCGCCGGCAACCAGCGCCCGCAGCGCCCGAGTCTCGAGATCGCTGTCTCCCGGGGAGTAGCCGGGCAGGCGGTCGGCGAGGACGCGGTGCATCGCCTTGACCGACCGCCCCGGTCCGGGCGCCAACCGTTCCGCGCAGCGCCGGAGCTCTTCGAGAGTGAAGAGGCGTCGGCGCAGCGCGTCGTCGACGACGGAGCCGAGCTCCTTCGGAGGCACGCGGCCCGACACGTCGACGATCGCCCGAGCCGGGGTCACCGTCGGAATGGGCCCCCGACGAGTGAGGTCGGCGTCGAACAGCGCACCCGAACGGTGGCCTCGCACACCGTCGAGTCGCGAAAGCCGCCCGAGTCCCGTGACCACCTCGATCGCCTCGGGCGGCTCGAAGAAGCCTCGCATCGCGTACAGGGTCGCCGTGGTCGCGTGTGAGGCATGGGTCCGACCGGTCGACAGCGTCACCGCGAGCACCGATTGCTCCCAGCCGCGCGGTGCTCCCGCGAGCGCGTAGACGCAGGGACGGATCTCGATCCACTCGCCGGATCGCAATCGATGGGTGATCTGCCCGTCGCTCACGCCGCACGCGAGGCACTGCGCGCGCGTGATCAGCCCGAGGTGGGCTCGAAAGAACCTGTGCAACCTCGCCCTGTCCGCCATCCGGTCAGCATGGCCAAGGGGTGTGACACTCAGCGACCGGCCCGCACCGTTCGCGCGCTCGGGGCACTCTGACGCGCCCCAACGCGCGAACGCTCGAGGCCCGGTCAGGCGGGGCGGGTCAGAAGAAGGTGCCGCACCAGGGGAGGGGCTGGTGCGCGAAGAGCTGGTCGGCGCGGGCGAGCGCCCCGGCGCGCTGCTCGACGACCCGTCCCGCGGCGGCCAGCGCGGCGAACGAGGCACCGCCCAGGTAGGCGGTGCCGAGGTCGGCGATCGTCATCTCGAGGTCGGCGGCCCGCCGGGTCACCTTCACCGTCGCCTGCCCGGTCGGCGTCGAATCGATCTCGAATCTGCCCCCACGCTGCAGAAATGGGTCGGCGACGTCGACCACGACCTTCCCCTCCCGCCCGTAGGTGCGGGCGCGCAGCGCGCCGGCCACGTCGAGCAGCCGGAGCCAGAGCTGGTCGTGCATCCGCATCTCGAGCCGGCGGGGATCGGCGAGCATCCAGCGCAACGGCTCGTCGAGCTTGCGAGCCTGGAACTTCACGCCGCCGGCGAGGTCGAGGTCGAGTGCGTGGCGCCACAACGCGACGTAGGCGGAGCTCGAGCCGAAGAGGTCGTGCAGCTCGATGTAGCCGACCTTGTCCCACCACGAGTCACGGTCGAGGATCTCGTAGGCCATCGCGCCGTCGAGCTCACCCCTCGCGTCCTCGTGCACGACGAAGACCTCGTGCGGGGTGGGCTCGCCCTCGGGCAGGGGGCCGTACATGAACGGGTGCTCCCACCGCACCAGGGGACGGTTGATCGAACCCGGCCGGTCCCGGTCGTACGCCTCGAAGATCGCAGGGAACAGCTGGAGCGCTTCTGCGCGCGACACCAGGCGCACACGACCCGGGTCCTGCCAGGGATCGCGGAACGCAGCGTGGCGCGTCTCGATCGACAGGTTCGCGGCTGTCGTCGCGATGCCGTAGCCGAACCGGCCGTAGATGATGCTCTCGCTCGCGTACAGGATCGCTGCGACCTGTCCCTGCTCGGTGGCGTCGTCGAGCTGCGCGCGCATGAGGTTCGTGAGGATGCCTTGGCGAGTGTGCGTTGGCAGCACGCCGACACCGGTGACCGCGCCCGCGTCGATGCGCGCCCCGCCGGGCACGACCATGTCGCACGGCCATGCGGCCGCCGTGCCGACGACTTCGTCGCCCTCGCACGCACCGAACGACCGCGACATCCCGAACAGCGGGCGGCGGGCTTCGAGCTGCGCCGGGCCCGGCGAGGGCTGCACCATGGCCGAGCGGAACGTCCGCGTGAAGGCGTCGCTGTCGTCCGGACCGAGGAGCCTGACCGTGATCTTCACGTCCGGCAGTCTGTCAACCGGCCTCCACCTCGTTCGGGAATTCCCGCGCTACCCTCGACGAGATTGTTCGCGGGACGGCCGACCCGCCCAAAATCGAGAGGAGCGTCGTGACGAAGCACATCTTCGTGACCGGAGGCGTGGCCAGCTCCCTCGGCAAGGGCCTCACCGCCTCCTCCCTCGGGCGCCTGCTGAAGTCTCGGGGGCTGCGGGTCACGATGCAGAAGCTCGACCCGTACATCAACGTCGATCCCGGCACGATGAACCCGTTCGAGCACGGCGAGGTGTTCGTCACCGACGACGGCGGCGAGACCGACCTCGACCTCGGCCACTACGAGCGCTTCATCGACGAGAACCTCTCGCGCAACTCGAACGCGACGACGGGTTCGATCTACCAAGCGGTGCTGGCCGCCGAGCGGCGGGGCGACTATCTCGGCCGCACGGTGCAAGTGATCCCGCACATCACCGACGAGATCAAGCGGCGCATCCGCCGGCTCGCCACCGACGACGTCGACGTCGTGATCACCGAAGTGGGGGGCACAGTCGGCGACATCGAGATCCTCCCGTTCCTCGAGGCGATCCGTCAGTTCCGCAAGGACGCGGGGCGCGACAACGTGGCGTACGTGCACGTCACGCTGGTGCCGTTCATCGGGCCCTCGGGCGAGCAGAAGACCAAGCCGACGCAGCACTCGGTCACCGAGCTGCGCAGCCGGGGCATCCAGCCCGACGCGATCGTGTGCCGGAGCGAGCGGGCCGTGTCCGACGCGCTGAAGCGCAAGATCTCGAACCTGTGCGACGTGCCGGTCGAGGCGGTCGTGAACGCAGCCGACGCTCGCAACCTCTACGAGATCCCGCTCGTGCTCCACGCCGAGGGCCTCGACGGGTACCTGTGCCGCCTGCTCGGCTTCGAGGACCGCGAGATCGACCTCTCCTCGTGGGAGGCGCTCGTCGATCGCATCGAGACTTCGGTGCGACCCGTCCGCATCGGCCTCATCGGCAAGTACATCGACCTGCCGGACGCCTACCTCTCGGTGGTCGAGGCGCTGAAGCACGGAGGGTTCCACCACGGTGCCGACGTGCAGATCGACTGGATCCAAGCCGAGGACGTGGAGGGCCTGCTCGCCGAGGGCCGGTTGCGCGACCTCGACGGCATCGTGATCCCGGCTGGGTTCGGCGTGCGGGGCATCGAGGGGAAGATCGCGGCCGCGAACTACGCGCGGGTGAACCTCATGCCGTGCCTGGGCATCTGCTTGGGCATGCAGGTGATGTGCATCGAGTTCGCGCGGAACGTCGTCGGCCTCGACGGCGCGAACTCGAGCGAGTTCGACGCGACGTCGCCGCACCCGGTCATCGACCTCATGGACTCGCAGCGCGAGGTGGTCGACATGGGCGGAACGATGCGCCTCGGCGCGTACTTCGCCGTGCTGCAGCCGGGCTCGAAGGCGATGGCCGCGTACGGCGAGCCGATCGTGTCCGAGCGTCATCGCCACCGGTACGAGTTCAACCCCGCGTACCGCACGCGGATGGAGGAAGCGGGCCTCGTCTGCTCCGGCACGTCGCCGGACGGTCGGCTCGTCGAGTTCGTCGAGCTCGCGGATCATCCATGGTGGGTCGGCACCCAGGCGCATCCCGAGTTCAAGAGCCGCCCTGACCGCCCGGGTCCGCTCTTCCGCGACTTCATCGGCGCCGCGGTCGCGCGGGCCGAAGGCCGCAACCCGCATCTGCTCTCCGTCGAAGCGTGAGCAGCGTCCCGGTGTGAGCTCGTTCCGCCGGCTCGCCGAGCGAGAGATCTACCAGGGCTTCGCCATCCGGGTCACGAACGAGACGTTCGAGAGCCCCACCGGCGACATCTTCGACCGTGACGTGGTGCACACGCTCCCGGCGGTCGCCGTCGTGCCGTTGCTGCCGACGAACGAGGTGGTGTGCGTGCGCCAGTACCGGCCCGCGCTGCAGCACGACCTGCTCGAGATCCCTGCAGGGATCTGCGATGTCGAGGGCGAGTCGGCCGCCGACACGGCGCAGCGCGAGCTCGGCGAGGAAGCCGGGTACCGGGCGGGCAGCCTCGAGCACCTGTGCGGCTATCACGGCTCGGCCGGCTTCTCGGACGCCCGGCTCGACATCTTCCTCGGCCTCGACCTGTCGCCCGTCTCGTCGAGCTCGCAGAGCGAGGAGGAGCACCACATGACGGTCGAGCTCGTCCCACTCGAGGCCACGCTCGAGCTCATGCGCACGCAGGCGATCATCGACGCGAAGACGATCATCGGCTTGCTGCTCGCGCGGGAGCGTCTCGGCATCCGGTGAGCACGCCCGCGTTGCCCCTCGACGCGGAGGAGTTCCTCTCGTGGCTCTCGGTCGAGCGAGGCCGGTCGCAGAACACCATCGCGGCGTACCGGCGTGACCTCAGCGCCTACTGCGCGTACATCGGCAAGCGCAAGCTCGGCTTGGAGGACGTGACCGAGGCCGACATCGAGCGGTACGTGCAGCACCAGCAGCGCGAGGGGAAGAAAGCGACCTCGATCGCGCGGTCGCTCGTCGCGGTCCGATCCCTCCATCGGTTCCTCGCCGAGGAGGGAAAGATCGACCGGGACCCCGCCGCAGACGTCGAGTCGCCGAAGGTGCCGCAGGGACTGCCCAAGCCGCTGAGCGAGGCGGAGGTCGAGTCGCTCCTCGCGTCCGTCGTCGGGAACGGCCCGCTCGAGCGCCGCGACCGCGCCATCCTCGAGGTGCTCTACGGCACGGGCATCCGCATCTCCGAGCTCGTCGGGCTCTCGCTCGGCGACATGGACCTCACCGATCGCGTGATGCGCGTGTTCGGCAAGGGCAGCCACGACCGGATCGTGCCGATCGGGAGGTTCGCCACCGACGCGCTCAAAGACTGGCTGAGCGCGAGTGGCCGGGGGGCGCTCGTTCCCGACCGCTGGGCGCGACGGGGCGACGCCGAGGCGGTGTTCCTGAACGCGCGCGGCGGGCGGCTCTCGCGTCAGGGCGCATGGGGGATCGTCCGTGCGTACGCGGACCGCGTCGGCCTCGGCGACCGCTCGAGCCCGCACGTGCTGCGCCACTCGTGTGCGACGCACATGCTCGACCACGGTGCCGACATCAGGGTGGTGCAGGAGCTGCTCGGCCATGCGTCGGTCGCGACGACGCAGGTGTACACGTTGGTCAGCGCCGAACGGCTGCGCTCGGTGTACGAGAACGCCCACCCGAGGGCGAGGCGGAGCCGTTAGCCTGGTGTTGTGCCCCCCGCAGAGCTCCTCGCGACGAACCGCGCCGCCCTCGAAAGGGAGAAGGATCGGCTGAGCCGTCAGCTCGCCGCGCTCGGCGGCGGCACGAACGGCTCAGATCTCGACCACAACTTCGCCGATTCGGGCCAGGTGGCCGCGGAGGTCGGGGAGGCTCGTTCCCTCGCCGGCTCCCTCGAAGACCAGCTCGCCGCCGTGCAGGAGGCGCTCGACCGGATCGACGACGGCACGTACGGGCTCTGCCAGAGCTGTGGCCAGCCGATCGGCGAGGCGCGGCTCGAGGCCATGCCGGAGACGCGCTGGTGCATCAGCTGTGCAGGGCGCGCCTGACCGTTGTCGTTCGACCTCCAGAGCACCCTGATCTTCCTCGGGGTGCTGATCCCCTCGGTGATCCTCCACGAGGTGTCGCACGGCCTCGTGGCGTACTGGTGCGGTGACGACACCGCAAAGCGGGCCGGGCGGCTGACGCTCAACCCGATCCCGCACATCGACCCGTTCGGGTCGATCCTGTTGCCGTTCCTCTTGTCGCTCACCTCGTTCGGCGTGTTCGGGTACGCGAGGCCGGTCCCGGTGAACATCGGCAAGCTGCGGTCGCCGCGCAACCAGGCGTTGATCGTCGCCCTCGCCGGCCCGACCACGAACATCCTCCTCGCCGTGCTCGCGGCGTGGGTGCTCCGCACGTGGCGGCCGCACGGCACCGTGGCGCGGGTCATCATCGACCTCGGCGTCACCAACGTCGTGCTCGCCGCGTTCAACCTGATCCCCTTGCCCCCGCTCGACGGTTCGGCGGTCATCGAGCGGTTCATGCCGCGGTCGTGGTACCCGCAGTGGCTCAGGATCCGCCAGTACACGATGGGAGTGCTGATCATCGTGGTGCTGGCCGTGCCCCGGGTCCTCAACTCGATCTTCACGCGGGCGATCGATCTGTGGGCACATCTTCTCTAAGGCGGAGCCGGCACCAGTGCGGATGGGTCATCTCAGCAAGCGGTTCTTCGGGTCGTTGCGGCCCGGCGGACCCTCGCGCGAGGACGTGACCTGGGCGACCTCCCTCCTCCGTCCGGGGGAGCGGGACATCTGGGTGCAGATGAGCAACGCCGATCGACGCCACTCGGTCGCTGTCGGTCGGCGGGTCGAGCGAGCGCTCGGCCACGAGGCGAGCCGGCCCGTGCTCGCCGCGGCGCTGCTGCACGACTGCGGGAAGATCGACGCGAACCTCGGCGCCTACGGCCGGGTCGTCGCGACGCTCTCGGTCTCGATCGCCGGGCAGTCCACCGCCGAGCACTGGACGCAGGCCCGCGGGTTCACCCGCAAGATCGGCCTCTACGCGCGGCACGCCGACATCGGCGCTGATCGCCTCGCGCTCGCCGGCAGCGATCCCCTCACCGTCACCTGGACGCGCGAGCACCACCAGCCCGAAGAGACCTGGACCCTGCCCCACCACCTCGCCGCCGCGCTCAAAGCTGCCGACGACGACTAGTCCTGGCTTCGTCTGGCTCCTGCTCGCTCAGCTTTCGAGGAGGCCGATGGCGTTGCGGGCGCGGTCGTAGGTGACTGCCGCGACGTCGCGGGCCTTGCTCGCTCCCTTGCGGAGCACCTCCGTCATCGCACCCGGGTCGGCGGCCAGCGTCTCGTACCGCTCGCGCACGGGACGGAGTGCCTCGATGAGCGCGGCCGCGGTGTCCTTCTTGAGCGGGCCGTATTGCGAGTAGCGAGGGGCGAGGGCCTCGATCGACTCGCCCGTGCTCGCCGCGAGGATCGACAGCAGGTTCGACACGCCCGGCTTCTCCCCGACGTCGAAGCGCACCTCGCCCTCGGAGTCGGTGACGGCGCGGCTCACCTTGCGCTCGATGACATCCGGCGAGTCGAGCACCATCACGGTGCCCTGCGGTGAGTCGACCGACTTCGACATCTTGTTCGTGGGCTCCTGCAGGTCCATGACGCGCGCGCCCTCCTTCGGGATCGCGGCGTCGGGAACGACGAACGTGTCGCCGTACCGCGAGTTGAACCGGATGGCGACATCGCGGGTGAGCTCGATGTGCTGCCGCTGGTCGTCGCCCACCGGCACACGGTTGGTGTCGTAGAGGAGGATGTCGGCGGCCATGAGCGTGGGGTAGGTGAGCAGGCCCGCGGAGATGAACTCGCCGGCGTTGCGCGCTGACTTGTCCTTGAACTGGGTCATGCGCTGGAGCTCGCCGATGCTCGCCGTGCACTCGAGCAGCCACGTGAGGCGTGGGTGCTCGACGACGTGGCTCTGCACGAAGATCGTGCACACGTCGGGATCGAGCCCAGCCGCCACGAGCATCGTGGCCATCGCGAGCGTCTTGCTGCGCAGCGCGACGGGGTCGTGGGGGAGCGTGAGCGAGTGGAGGTCGACGACGCAGTAGTACGCCTGGTCTTCGTGCTGATCGACCACCCAGTGACGGATCGCGCCCAGGTAGTTGCCGATGTGGGTATCACCGCTCGGCTGGATGCCCGAGAACACGACCGTCATGGGCGGGCAGATTAGAGGCGCCACCGGCAAATCACGCTGGTGTAACTCCCGCTGCTAGCCTGCGCTCGTGCCCTACGAGGTGCAGACACC
>DATKAS010000140.1:0-7449 GCA_035497855.1 Acidimicrobiales bacterium | reverse complement strand
CGGCGGCGGGCGAGGGGCACGACGACCGCCCAGAGCAGAGCGCCCACGACGAGCACCCCGAACCCGATCAGCAGGCGGTGAGGCCACACCGAGGGCTTGTGCTGGCCGGGCAGCCCTACCGCGTCGACGTTGCCGCCGAGGCCGCCCGGGATGAGACCCTCGAGCTCCTCACCCGTCGGGATCGACACCGACGGCGTCGCGCCGTTCGCTGCGGCTGCCGTCGTGTCGGCGGAGGCACTGGGTGTCGCAGCACCGGTCGGCGCTTGGTCAGGGGCGACACCTGTGTAGCTCTGCGCGCCAGGTGCACCGCGGCCTGGCGTCGGCTCGAAGGGGACCCACCCGACTCCTTCGAAGAAGACCTCGGGCCACGCGTGTGCGAACTGACCACGCACGACGTACACCCCGTTCTCGAGGTCGCCTTGCGTGAAGCCGACGGCCACGCGCGCGGGCAGGCCGACCGAGCGAGCGAACGCGGCGTAGGTGCCGGCGAACTGCTCGCAGTAGCCGCGACGCTGCTTCAAGAAGCTCTCGATCGCGTTCTCGTCGTGCCCGGCGCGCACGTTGATGTCGTAGGCGAAGTTGTCTCGGAAGAAGTTCTGGAGCGCGAGCGCACGTTCGTACTCGGTGCTCGCGCTCGCGACGATCGCAACGGCCTGGTCCTTGAGGTTGCGTGGGTAGTTGTCCGGCAGGTCGGTGTACTTCTGCCGAAACGCGGGATCGATCGACAACACATCCGACTTCTGCAGCGCTTCTGCCGACAGGTTCGGCACCACCGACGTCACCTGATAGGTGAGGCCCTTCGCCGTCGACTTGTCGGTGATGAGGGTGGACGACTCGGCGTCGTAGCTGATGTTCGCGCCCGACACGTCGACCGGCTCGAACGCGGCCGGCAGCCAGATCGACGAGAGGTTCGAGATCGTGAAGGTCTGGACGATCGTGTCGCCGCCCGTGCTGGCGGAGCCGGCCAGGGCGCCGGACACGCCGTTGTACGACCCGTCGGACCCCCAGATCTCGCCGTTGAACGTGTCGAGCGCGGTCTCGCGCCAGTAGGCCGGCTGCGTGCTCTGAACCGTGAAGGCGATCTGGTCGCTCTGGTCGACGAGCCGGCCGCGGATGTCGACGAGCGGGCTCAACGTCACCCGGGTGCCCCCGCCCCCACCGCTGTCGAGATCCCAGAGCGGAGCCTCACCTGCGCCCGGGAGAGCGGGCCCGAGGATGAGCGCGGCGATCACCGCCGCGACAGCGACCTTCGCCGTCGTGCGCAGGACCGTGGGCGCGACCGAAGTGGAGCTGTCGGTGAGCCACCCCGGCGCTCGTTCGTCGAGCCAGGCTCGGTGCAGCGCGGCGAACGCGAAGACGGCGCACAGGTAGAGCGCGCACGAAACGAGGCGGTAGTCGGGACGGGCGAGCACCGACACGAAGAGGAAGACGCCCGCAGTCGGCACGATCGCCTCGATGAGGGCGTCGAACCGGAACGCGAAGGTGTCGGCGAGCCACGCTGCGATCCACACGGCGATGAGCGCGGCGGCGAGGAAGCCGGCCTCGCCGGGTACTGGTGCCTTCACGACCGAGAACTGGTTCCACGCGTCCACGAGCTCGAGGCGGATCGTCGTCCACGACAGGTGCGTCGGCAGCCCGTACCACGTGGTGTCGCGCACCAGCAGAAGTGGTGCTGCGATGGCGAGGCCGCCCGCCGACACGAGGAACGAGACGATCGTGCCCCATCCGAGCCGGCGGCACCCGAGCGCGAGGAGGTGCGCGGCCACGACGGTCGTCGCGAGCACCGGGAGGAACGTGAAGTCGACGAACACGCGGATGAAGCCGACGACGTTCGCGAGCGACACAGCGATGAGCGCGATCTCCGCCCAGCTGCGCGTGACCTTTGATCGGCTCATTGGAGCGCCGCTCCACTGGCGAGGGTGCGCCCGAGCGTGGAGCGCGAGCGGGGCTTCATCGCGGCGTCCCACTGCTCTGCGAACGACGTGTTGTTGCCGACGACGATCACGTTGGTCGATCCGTCGCGCGATCCCATCCGCGGCTCGCCGCGCGGACGATCGCCGAACGCGACGACCGTCACCGAAGAGAAGCGCCGGCGGAGGCGCACGAAGGCATCCATCTCAGCGGTCGGCACGGCGGCGACCACGACGACGAGCGCGCCCCCACCGCCGGAGCTGTGCGCGAGCGACTCGATGACCGCGCGCATCGACGCAGTGCCGCTCAACGCCACCGTCGCGAGGTACTCCATGATCGCTTCGACGTGGGCATGACCGGCCGCGAAGCCCGTGTCGGTGCCGTCGGTGACGAGGAGGCGGGCGAGGTCGCGCCGCCGCCAGCATGCGGTGATGATGCTCGCCGTGGCCGACACCGCGAGCTCGAGGCTCTCGGGTGTGTGCGCACCGCGACGGACGTCGAGGAGGACCGTCGCGCGCCCCTGCCACGGCAGCTCGTCCTGGCGGACCATCAGCTCGTCGTGCCGAGCCGTCGACGGCCAGTGCACGCGCCGAAGGTCGTCGCCGACGACGTACGGCCGCAGCGCGTAGAAGTCCTCACCGAGCCGACCGATCGCGTTGGGGTGATCCGCTCCCGCGTGGGGGTCGCGGCCGTGCGTCTGCGACAGGGGACGGATGGTGTCGACCTTCGGGTACACGGTGAGGTCGGTGGCTGCGGCGGCCGACGTCGTCACCGCGGTGAGCCCGAACGGGTCGCTGATCTGCACGGTGAGCGGACCGATGCTGATGACTCCACGCTTCGCGGTGGGAAGCCGGTATGCCGCGCGGGCGCGTCCTCCCGGCGCGAGCGGCGCGAGGTGCAGCAGCGCGCCACGCGTGCCGGAGACCGGATCGCGCAAGCGGAGCATCGGGCTGCGACGCCGCGCGAGGTTGGTCGCGCGCACCTCGACGCGGGCGTCGCTGCCCGCATGCACGCGAGCCGGGATCACCTCACGAGCGACTTCGAGACGGAGGCGCGTCGCGCGCACCGCGATCAACGACACGATCACGAGCGCGGCCAGCGCGGCGCCGACGACGTAGAGCTCGTAGATCCCGAAGACCCGTGCGCACACGACGAATGCGAGCGCCGCGGCGAGCATGGCCCAGCCCGCGCGGGTGATCATCTGGCGGTCAAGCCGTTCTTCCTGATGGCACCGCGACGCTGCCGAGCACGTCGGCGACCACGCCGGCGGCATCGGAGCCCTGCAGCTGGGCCTCCGGCGTGAGCATGAGCCGGTGCGCGAGCACCGGCCCGGCGAGCACCTTCACGTCGTCGGGAAGCACGTAGTTGCGACCCTGCGCCGCGGCGTAGGCGCGCGCCGCGCGCTGGAGGCTCAGCGTGGCGCGTGGCGACATGCCGAGCGCGAGACCGGGATGGCGCCGGCTCGCCTCCGCGAGGTCGACGAGATACGCCTTGAGGCTCGGCGCGACGTGCACGAGGCGGGCCGCTTGCGTCATCGCCCGCACGTCCGCTGCGGTCGCGACGGGTCGCAGCTCTTCGAGCGTGCTCTGCGCGGCGTGGGTGTCGAGGATCTCGAGCTCCGCGCCGCGGTCCGGGTACCCGACGGCGACGCGCAGGAGGAAGCGGTCGAGCTGGCTCTCCGGGAGGGGATAGGTGCCCTCGTGGTCGATGGGATTCTGCGTCGCGATGACCATGAAGGGCGAGTCGAGGTGGTAGGTCGTGCCGTCGACGGTGACCTGGCGTTCCTCCATCGCCTCGAGCAGGGCGGACTGCGTCTTCGGTGACGCGCGGTTGATCTCGTCGCCGAGGACGATGTTGGCGAAGATCGGGCCCGGCCGGAAGTCGAACTCGTTGGTGCCGCGGTTCCACACGGTGACGCCCATGACGTCGGTCGGCAGCAAGTCGGGCGTGAACTGCACGCGCCCCCATGTGCAGTCGATCGATGCCGCGAGCGCCTTCGCGAGGCTGGTCTTGCCGACGCCGGGGACATCTTCGATGAGGAGGTGCCCCTCGGCCACCATGGTGACGAGCGCCAGCTCGATGACCTCCGGCTTGCCCTGGATCACCCGCTCCACGTTGCGAATGATCCGGGAGAACACGTCAGAGAACGTTGCTGCGAGTCTGTCGACGGGCCGCCCGGGGGATGCCTCCGTCTCCTGTGTGGCCACGAGGTGTGCGCCCTCCCTGAACGAGGTCGAAACGGCCAGCGTAGGCCCGTGGTGCTCGGAACGGCCGTCGCGTTGCCCATCTCTCCGGGTACCTTCCGGCCGCGTGGATGTGGTCGTCGCCCTGGACATCGGGGGCACGAAGCTCGCAGCGGGGCTGGTCAGCGCGGATGGCGATCTGCTCAGCCGGCACGAGGTCGCGACGGGGGGCGAGGACGCAGAGGCGCTGTTCGGCCGCGTGGCTGCGCTGCTCGACCAGACGATGCAGGCGGCGACGGACGGCGGCCACCACGCGGTGGCATGCGGCGTCGGCTGCGGCGGACCGATGACGCCGGGAGGTGAAGGAGTGTCGCCGCTCAACATCCACCAATGGCGCGGCTTCCCGCTTCGCCATCGGGTCGCGGAGCGCACCGGCCTGGCGACCGCGGTCGACAACGACGCGAAGGCGCTGGCGCTCGCCGAGGGATGGCGAGGGGCCGCGCTCGGTGTCGCCAATTACATCGGCATGGTCGTCTCGACCGGCGTGGGCGGAGGGATCGTCGTCGACGGTCGCCTCCTCGACGGCGACACGGGCAACGCGGGGCACATCGGCCACGTCGTCGTCGAGCCAGACGGGCGACTGTGCGCCTGCGGCGGACGGGGATGCCTCGAGGCGATGATCGCCGGACCGTCGATCGAGGCGATCACGGGGCAATCACCACGCGCCGCGACGGACCAGACCATCGAGCGGGCTGGGCTGCTGCTCGGCCGGGCACTCACGTCGGTGATGGCGTTGCTCGACCTTCGCCTCGCCACGGTCGCGGGATCCGTCGCGCTCGGTTTCGGCGCGCCGTTCTTCGCGGCCGCGCAGGCGGAGCTCGATCGCCACGCGCGCATCGAGTACCTGCACACGCGCGGGCACGGCCCGAAGGTCGTGCCCGGCGGCCTCGGCGCGAACGGTCCGCTCGTCGGCGCCGCCGCAGTCGGCCTGCGCGCGGTCCGGGGCAGCGCCTGACCCGGCGGTAACCTGCGGCGCATGCAGCCGACGTACTCCCCCGAAGCCGAGGCCTACCGAGAGAAGGTGCAGGCGTTCCTCGCCGAGCACCTCCCAGCGGGGTGGAAGGGCACGGGCACGTTGGAGGGGGAGGCGGTCGGCGAGTTCACGCTCGAGTGGCGCCGCACGCTCTACGAGAACGGCATGCTCGCGCTCGGATGGCCGACGGCGTACGGCGGCGCGGGCTTGAGCGCCCTCGAGCAGGTGATCGTCGCCGAGGAGTTCACGAAGGCGGGAGTGCCCGCGGGCGCGGCGAACGACGTGTTCGGCATCCAGATGGTCGGCAACACGATCCTCGAGTGGGGCACCGAGGAGCAGAAGCGCCACTACCTGCCGCGCATCCTCAGCCGCGACGACATCTGGTGCCAGGGCTACTCCGAGCCGAACGCAGGGTCCGATCTCGCGAACCTCGGGTGCCGCGCTGTCCTCGACGGCGACGAGTTCGTGATCAACGGGCAGAAGATCTGGACATCGTCGGGCCATCTCGCCGACCACATCTTCTTGCTCACGCGCACCGACCCCGAAGCGTCGAAGCACAAGGGCATCACGTTCCTCTTGGTCGACATGCGCCAACCCGGTGTCGAGGTGCGCCCGATCAAGATGATCACGGGCGACTCGGAGTTCAACGAAGTGTTCTTCACCGACGCGCGTTGCCCGAAGGAGAACGTGCTCGGCGGCATCAACAACGGCTGGGCGGTCGCGATGACGTTGCTCGGCTACGAGCGCGGCGAGGCGGCGGCCACGATGCCGATGCGATTCCGGTCCGAGCTCGATCGACTGGTGTCGCTCGCTCGCGAGCGCGGCCTCGACAAGGACCCGATCATCCGCCAGCGGCTCGCGTGGTGCTACAGCAAGGTGGAGATCATGCGGTGGAACGGGCTACGCGTGCTCACGCGCTTCCTTGCCGGGCAGCACCCGGGGCCCGACGCGTCGATCTCGAAGCTCTACTGGAGCGAGTACCACAAGCTGATCACCGAGCTCAGCGTGGACATCCTCGGAGCCGACGCGCTGGTGCCGATCGGCCGTCCGCCTGCCAGCGCGTTCCAGACCGACGACCCAGGCGCGCCGAACTCCTCGAGCTCGTGGGTCCAGACGTTCCTCGCGGCGCGCGCCGGCACGATCTACGCGGGCACGAGCCAGGTGCAGCGCAACATCCTCGGTGAGATGGTGCTCGGCCTCCCGAAGGAGCCCCGGGCCGACTCCGGCACATGGGCCGAGCTGCAAGCGCAACGTCACTGAGTGCGATCCTCGGGGTCGCTCGCCGGCCGCGGCTCTGGCCGACAGCGGTTCGCCAGTGGCGCGTCCTGACGCCGCGCGGTTGGTGGCGGCGTCCACCGTTCCTCCCCGTGCCGGACCGCTCGTACATGGCGTTTCGGATGCAAACCCAGTACGGCGATCCCCGCCACCGACCCGAGCGCGAGGACGTGATCTCGTATCTCACGTGGTGCCGCGAGTGGCAGGATGTCACCTCATGAACGCGGGTCCAGCACGGCGAAGGTCAAGGTAAAGGCGCAGCGATGGGCCGTGCGCTGGTGCTGAACGCCACGTATGAGCCCCTTTGCATCGTGCCGGCGCGCCGGGCCGTGTGCCTCGTGCTCGACGAGAAGGCCGAAGTGCTCCACGCCGACGGTGAGGTGATGCACTCGGAGCGACTGAGCCTCGAGGTGCCGTCGGTCATACGCCTCCGCTACTTCGTGCGCGTGCCCTTCCAGCGTCGCTGCACCCTCAGCCGTCGCGCCGTGTTCGCGCGTGACGAGCATCGCTGCCAGTACTGCGGAGCACACGCAGACTCGATCGACCACGTGATGCCGCGCAGCCGCGGCGGCCAGCATGTGTGGGAGAACGTCGTGGCTGCGTGCCGCGCGTGCAACATCCGCAAGCGCGATCGGCTGCTCGAGGAGACGACGATGCACCTCGCCCGTCGTCCGGCCGCGCCGCGAGCGCTGGCATGGGTCGTCGTCACGGTGGGACGAGTTCCCGACAACTGGGCTCCGTACCTCGAAGCGCGCACGCCACTCTCTGCGTGACCGCCCCCTGGTCCGTGCAGCGGCTGCGTGGCCGAGCCGCTGAGCTCCACGAGCGCGAGATCCCCGACCCTGTCGATCGGGAGGTCTGGATCTTCGACGTCACCGAGCCTGCGCTGGTGCTCGGCAGCGCGCAGCCGCTCCCCGAGCCTCCCGGCCTCCTCCCGCACGACATCACGGTGTGCCAGCGGCGAAGTGGTGGGGGAGCGGTGCTGGTGCGACCCGGTGAGGTGCTCTGGATCGACGTGATCGTCCCGCGCGGTGACCCGCTCTGGGA
>DATKAS010000139.1:0-6518 GCA_035497855.1 Acidimicrobiales bacterium | reverse complement strand
AGCGAACGCTCGGCGCGATCGACGACATCGTCGGCCGAGGGCGGTGGCGGCGGCCGAAGGACTGGGGTGCCTATTTCATCTTGTTCCCGAACCGTCGATCGTGGACTGTGCCGTGGAACGCGTGGCACCTCGACCACGACTACGCGTCGCCGCTCGCTCCGGTCGACGGCCTCAAAGTGCACTCGATGTTCGGCGATGTCGCGCCGCGTGCGGGCGGGATGACGATCGTCGCCGGGTCACATCGCCTCGTCGCGCAGCACTTCGCCTCCCATCCCCCACGCCCGGGCACGAAAGCCGCCCAGCTCCGCAAGCAGCTGATGCAGAGCAGCGACTACCTGCGCGTGCTCGGGACCGACGGCGGGGGCGGCGAGGCTCGCACCGCGCGGTTCGTGGACGCGGTCGAGGCGGTCGACGGCGTGCCGCTGCAGGTCGTGGAGCTCACCGCGGCAGCGGGCGACGTCATCTTGATCCACCCGCTCGTGCTGCACACCCGACCGACGAACGCAGGAACCGAGCCGCGGTTCCTGCTGAACAAGGACCTCTACCTCACGAGCTCTGCTGCATCACCGAGATCAGGTTGATGCCGCCGTCGTCGTAGATGCCCTCGGGGTTGCTCCGCACCGCCTCGTCGAGTCGGTGCGCGTCGTCGCCGATGAGGATGCGCCACTTGCCGGCCTTCACCGCATCGAGGATGACCGTCGCGGCTTGCGCGGCCGACACCGGCGCCATCGTCTTGAACCCCTCTTGGAACATCCTCAACATGCCGCGGATGTCGTCGTCGCTCATCCCCTCGACTGGCATGCCGCGCTTGGCGATCTGCACCCGCGCTTCGGCGAGGTCGGCCGGCGTCATGTCGTCGAGCTCGGCGCCCCCGAGCACGCGGCGACTGTTGTTGATGATGTCGGTGCCGATGTGGCCGGGCATCACGACCGCGACCTTCACGTGGGGTGCGTTCACGCGGAAGTCTTCGATGAGCGCTTCGGAGAACCCCTTCACCGCGAACTTCGCCGCCGAGTAGGCGGTGTGAGGGTTGCCGGGCCCGAGCGACGCCCAGAACCCGTTCACGCTGCTCGTGTTGACGAGGTATCCGTCGTCGCTCGCGACGAGCAGGGGCACGAACGTGCGGGCGCAGTTGTAGACGCCACCCCAGTCGATGCCGAAGACGCGGTCCCACTCCTCGCGTTTGCCGGTGAGGAACGACCCGCCACCGCCGATGCCCGCGTTGTTGAACAGCAGGTTGATGTGATCGGTGTCGTGCTGTGCGAGCACCTCGTCGCGAAACCGTTCGACCTGCGCTGCGTCGGAGACGTCGCATCGATGCGCGGTGACTCGCACACCTGGCTTCGCTTCGTTCTCGGCCCGCTTCACGGTGGCGGCCAGCGTGTCTGCGATCACGTCGCACGTGGCGACCGAGCACCCCTGCGCGGCGAGCTGCACGACGAGCTCGCTGCCCATGCCGGTCCCCCCACCGGTCACGACCGCGATCTTGCCTTCGAACGACTCCATGAGATCCCCCTCGGTCGGAGGGCACGACCTTACTCAGCGACGATCGACGAGGAACGGGTAACGCGCCCTGATGTCGGAGACGACCGCCGCGTCGACGTCGCCGAGCAGCACCGCTTGGTCACCGCCTGCCACGACGACCTCCTCGCCGAACGGCCCGATGATCGCGCTGTCGCCCGAGTAGTCGATGCCGTCGCCCGATCCGACGCGGTTCACCGCGACCACGTACGCCTGGTTCTCGATCGCCCGCGCTCGCACCAGCGTCGTCCAGTGCTCGCGGCGAGTCGCCGGCCAGTTGGCGACGACCACGTAGCAGTCGGTGTCTCCGGCGAGTGACCAGAACTCGTCACCGAAGCGCAGGTCGTAGCAGACGAACAGGCTGAGCCTCACGCCCTCGACCATCACGGTGACATGCTTGTCGCCTGCCTCGTAGTGGTCGTGCTCGCCAGCGAACGTGAACGGGTGGATCTTGCGGTAGCGCAGGATCGTGCCGTCTGGTCCGGCGAGCACGAGGCAGTTCGACGGACGGCTTGCGCCGTGCGCGCGCTCAGGCAACGAGCCGCACACCCAGAGCCCGTTCGCGGCAGCCTGATCGACGAGGAACGCAGTGCTCGGACCGCCTGCGGGCTCCGCGATGCGATCGGCGGCCATCGAGAAGCCCGTGGAGTACATCTCGGTGAGCACGGCGAGCTGGGCGCCCTGCGCCTTCGCGTCGGCGATCATCGGTGCGAGGTGCGCGAAGTTCGCGTCGGGGTCCTCCCACACGATGTCGTGCTGGATCAGGGCGACCTTCACGACGGCTCCTACTGGGTCAGCTTCTGCAGACGAGCGACGGCGTCGTCGATCACTTCGAGCTTCTTGCAGAACGCGAAGCGCACGAGAGGTGAACCTGCGGCGACATCGTCGTAGAACACGACGTTCGGCACGGCGACGACACCGCACCGCTCGGGAAGCGAGCGGCAGAACGCGTAGCCGTCGTGCTCGCCCACTGATCGGATGTCGACGGTGACGAAGTATGTGCCCGCCGACGGGTAGACCGTGAGACCCGCGCTCGCGAGACCAGCGGTCAACCGGTCACGCTTCTCCCGGAGCTCGATGCCGAGCGCGTTGATCCGGTCGTCGGGCAGCCCGAGCCCCACCGCGATCGCGTGCTGGAACGGACCACCGTTGACGTAGGTGAGGAACTGCTTCGCGGTGCGGACGGCGGTGACGAGGGGAGCGCGGGCGCACACCCAGCCGATCTTCCATCCGGTGCACGAGAACGACTTGCCGCCGGACGAGATCGTGACGACACGGTCGCGCATCCCGGGGAGCGTCGCGAGCGGGATGTGCTCACCGTCGAACACGATGTGCTCGTACACCTCGTCGGTCACCGCGATGAGGTCGTGCTCGATGCAGACCTCGGCGATGGTGACGAGCTCGTCTCGCGACAGCACCTTGCCAGTCGGGTTGTGAGGAGAGTTGATCAGCACGAGCCTCGTGCGCGGCGTCACCGCGGCGCGAAACGCATCTGGGTCGAACGTGTAGCCGGGCGGTCGCAGCTGCACGAGCCGGTGCGAGGCACCCGCCATCGCGATGCACGCCGCGTACGAGTCGTAGTACGGCTCGAACATGATGACCTCGTCGCCGGGCTCGCACAGCGAGAGCAGCGCGGACGCGATCGCCTCGGTGGCACCCGCAGTGACGAGGATCTCGGTGTCGGGGTCGAAGTCGAGGCCGTACCAATGCCGTTGGTGCTCGGCGATCGCGTTGCGCAGCTCGGCCGTGCCCGGGCCGGGCGGGTACTGGTTCTGCCCGCTGCGGATCGCGTCGATCGCGGCCTCGAGCACCTCGGGCGGGCCGTCGGTGTCGGGAAAGCCTTGCCCGAGGTTCACCGATCCGGTCTCGACCGCGAGCGCGGACATCTCCGCGAAGATCGTCGTTCCGAAGCCCTGCAGGCGCGACGCCAGGTACGGCACGCGGTCGCTCACGACGTGCACCTTAGAGTCGCCTGATGGTCCGACTCATCGACTGCAGCCACGAGATCGTCGACGGGATGACGACCTACCCCGGACTGCCGGCCCCCGCGATCACGACCCACCTCAGCCGTGAGGACACCGCGGCGCGCATGGCGCCGGGCGTCTCGTTCCAGATCGGCCGGATCGACATGGTCGCGAACACAGGCACCTACATCGACAGTCCGTGGCACTTCCACGCGGGCGGGCCGGATCTGGCCGCGCTCGACCTTCGCCGGATCGCCGACCTGCCCGCGCTCGTCGTGCACGTGCCCGGCGTCGAGGGAGAGATCGGCCACGACCGGATTCCCGAGGGGCCGCTCGAGGGCCACGCCGTGCTGTTCCACACCGGCTGGGACCGCCACTGGCGCACCGAGCAGTACGGCGCCGCCGCTCCCTACATCCCGCTCGAGGTCGTCGAGACGCTCGTGGAGCACAGCGTCGCGCTCGTCGGCATCGACTCGGTGAACATCGACTCGATCGCCGACCTCACGCGCCCGGCCCACAGCCGGCTGCTCGGCGCGGGCATCACGATCGTCGAGCACCTCACCAACCTGGCCGACCTGCCCGAGCGCGGTGCCCGCTTCTTCGCGGTGCCACCGAAGGTGCACGGCTTCGGGACGTTCCCCGTGCGCGCCTTTGCGA
Source organism: Acidimicrobiales bacterium (assembly GCA_035497855.1). Classification (GTDB taxonomy): domain Bacteria; phylum Actinomycetota; class Acidimicrobiia; order Acidimicrobiales; family DATKAS01; genus DATKAS01. Next base: position 2,376 of record DATKAS010000139.1, on the reverse strand, counting down.
TGATCGCGTCATGAGCAGACTGCCTGCACTCCACCGTGAAGAACTCGACGACGCCGGCCAGGCGCTGTGGGACCAGATCGTCTCGACGCGGCCACAGGGTGTGGTCGACTCGGCCGGCGGGCTCCGCGGCCCGTTCAATCCCTGGCTGTTCGCACCAGAGGTCGGGCGGCGGGTCGCCGACCTCGGTGCCCACCTTCGCTTCGGTGTCTCGGTGGAGCGACGGCTGCTCGAGCTCGCGATCATCACCACCGGCGCGCGCTGGAAGGCGGAGTTCGAGTGGTGGGCGCACGTGCCGATGGCGCGCGAGCACGGAGTCCCTGACTCGGTCATCGACGCGATCGGCCGCGGCGAGACACCGACCTTCGAGCGCGACGACGAGCGCGTCGTCTACGCGGTCGCGCAGCAGCTCGGCGCGGACGGCCACATCGACGCGGCGACGTACGCCCAGGCGCAGGCGCTGCTCGGCGACCGCGGCATGGTCGAGATCGTGACGCTGTGCGGGTACTACGTGCTGGTGTCGTTCACCCTCAACGCGTTCGAGGTCGGTCTTCCTCGGGGCGTTTCGAACGCGTTCAGCTGAATCACCCGCACTGCCAGGGCGACGACCCCGAGCGGCACGACCACCGCGAGCGTGCGCTGCGCGATGCCCTGCACAGGCGTATCGGTGAGCGCGACGCTCGTGAGGGCGCACACCGCGATGACGACCCCGAACAGCTCGGTGGGCCTCGCCAGCTCCCGCCAGTCCGCGGTCCGCCGCATGCAACGAGCGAGCACGAACGGGGCGAGCACGGTCGCGATGGCAGCGATGCCGGCTGCGGCGAGGTGGACCTTGCCGTGCCACGAAGCGGTGGCTGTGCTGATCGAGCAGCCGCGGTCGGCGGCACGGCAGTCGAGCCGGAAGAACGCGTCGCTCAGGTCGTCCAGGCCGGCGAGCGACAGCGCGACGAGCCACGCACCGATCCCGAGCGCGGGCCGAAGGGCGACGAGCGAGAACGCGATCGTCAGGGCTCCCGACACGCCGCAGGTCACGAGGACGATCGCCGGATGATGGGCGGTCAGCGCGCCGAGGTCACTGATGTCGTCGCTCGCAGCCGAGTAGCCGTGGCGCTCGATCGCGCCGGCGAACAGCCAGCCGGCGAGGCAGGCGAGCTGCGCGACGATCGTCGCCCACGCCAGCCGCCGGGCCCACATCTGGCTCAGCTCATCTCCGGCACAGGTAGATCGCGTCGGCCGGATAGCCGGCAGCCGGTCGGGCCGATGACTGCAGCCCCTGCCATCTCGGATCTCCTTTGTCGCCACCGTCGCTGCGAGCATCGCTGGAGAGACCGCTCATGACATCCGTGAGAATACGAGTCCTCACCGAAGCAGCGGGTCGCGACCCCCCGACCCCCTAGTCGCGCCGGAAGGCCCGGGAGGGCGCGCCGAGGTACGAGACGAGGTGGTCGCTGAGATCGTTGGCGTCGTCGGCGGCGCCGTCGATGAGCGTGGACTTGCGGCGACGCAGGAACGGCATCCCCATCACGTACATCCCGGGGACCTCGTCCACGACACCGCCGTCGTGGCGGATGTAGCCGCGATGGTCGACGACGGGGAGGTCGAGCCACGAGTAGTCCGGACGGAAGCCGGTCGCCCAGATGATCGTCTGGAAGCGGCCCTTCGTGATGTCGAGCATCAACGGAGGATCGTCGTCGACTCGGGTCGGGTCGAACCGGTGCGGCGGCTCGATCTCGCGATCCACCGCGTTCTCGCTGGCCCACTCGTCGATCGTGTTGAGCAACCGTCCGAGCTTGAGGTCGGCGAGGGCGCACTGGTTGCGGAGCGAACCGGAGAACTGTGCCTTCCCGTCGTTGATGCCCGCGAATTTGCCCACGAGGTTGACGCCGATGTCGGTGAGCGAGTTGAGGTCGATCGTGCGGCGATCGGCCGTGCCGGCGAGCTGGAACGACGGCAGCCGGCGGACACGGTCGACCTCGTCGACGTCGGTGTACATCTCGTCGTTCAGCCCGGTGACGTCCATCCACCACTGCAGGTCCATGCCTCGGTACACGCGCGGCGAACGAACGTGACCACCCACCGCGATGGTGACCTCACGTCCCGATCGTTGGATCTCGTCCGCCAGCTGGATGCCGGTCGCGGCCGCGCCCACGACCAACACGCCGCCTTCGTCGAGCTGGCCCGGCGTGCGGTACTGCGACGGAGTGATCGTCGTGATGTCGGGCGGCAGGAACTCGGCGACAGGCGGGATGTGCGGCACGTTGCAGTGCCCTGATGCGAGCACCACCGTGGGGCTGCGCCACGTGCCCTGATCGGTCTCGACGACGAACCCGTCGTCATCCCGCGTCAGCGACGTGACCGTCGTGTTCGTCTCCACCGGGG
>DATKAS010000138.1:0-2742 GCA_035497855.1 Acidimicrobiales bacterium | reverse complement strand
CGACTTCTATTCGGCGCGGTCGCCATGATCGCAGTGCTCATGCTCGCCGCGTGCGGCGACGACTCGGGCAGCTCGAGCTCCAACACCACTGCGGCAGGCGGCGCCGCAACGACCGCCGCGGCCGCTCCGACGTCGGCTGGTTCTGCGGGCACCACCGCTGCGGGTGCCGCGGCGGCGAACGCGACAGTGACCGACGCCGACAACTCCACGATCGGGCAGAAGATCCTCGTGGACTCTGCGGGCATGACCATCTACCTGTTCGAGCCGGACGGCACGTCGCAGACGAGCACGGTGCCTGCCGGAATCAAGGCGAACTGGCCGGCGGTCGTGGCGACGTCGGGCACTGCGGTGGCGGGTCCCGACCTTGACGCCACCAAGCTCACTGTCGTGCCGCAGCCCGACGGCACCAAGCAGGTCGCGTACAACGGCCATCTGCTCTACACGTTCGTCAGCGACACCGCTCCCGGTCAGGCCAACGGACAGGACCTCGGCGGCGCCTGGTACGTGATCTCGCCGAGCGGCGATCAGGTCGGCGACTGAGGGGCGTCCCCCTACCAGCCCTTCGAGCGGATCTCGTCACCATCGGCGTCGAGAGGACGCCCGGCCCATCTGATGCGGCCGGGCGTCCTCGACAGGTGCGCGATGAGCCCTTGCATGGGCACACCGTCGACATCCACGATCGCGTCGCGTTCGAGGTAGTGCGGATCGGCATCGATGTCGGCCATCGTCATCACGGGAGCGATCGCCGCTTCCGCAGCTGCGAACGCACCGAGCACCTCGTTGGATGAACGCGCCGCGATCCAGTCGCGCACGACGTCGTCGACCTCGTCCCGATGCTCGACCCGTCCAGCGAAGGTGGCGAACCGAGGGTCGTCGCCGAGACCGACCAACGCCATCACACGCGACGCGACCGACTCCGCAGAGGTCGAGACCGCGACCCATTTGCCGTCAGCACACTGGAACGTGCCCCTCGGCACCGAGTACGGGATGCCCGAGCCCAATCGCGGCTGCTCGTAGCCCAGCAACCGGTGCGCGCTGATGAGCGGTCCCATCAGCTGGAAGAGGGACTCGAGCAGGTTCACGTCGACGACCTGACCGACGCCGGAGTGGACCGCGACCATCGTGGCGAACGCGGCGACGAGGCCGGCGACCTCGTCGGTGAGCGCGATCGGAGGGAGCAGCGGGCCTCCGTCGGGCTCTCCGTTGATCGCCGCGAAGCCACTCATCGCCTCGGCGATCGTCGCGAAGCCGGGGCGGGCGGCATAAGGGCCCTCCTGCCCGAACCCGGTCACGCGCGTGATGACGAGCCGTGGGTTGCGCTCGAGCAGGTGGTCGGGCTCGAAGCCCAGTCGCTCGAGCGTGCCGGGTCGGAAGTTCTCGATCAGCACGTCCGCGGTGTCGCAGAGACGACGCATCACCTCGACGTCGCCCGGCACCTTGAGGTCGAGGACGACGGTGCGCTTGCCGCGGCCCATGAGCTTCCACCACAACGTCACGTCGTCACGGGGATCGGGCCATCCGAGGCCGCGCACTGTGTCGCCACCGGGACGCTCGACCTTGATGACGTCTGCTCCGAAGTCGGCGAGGTAGCGCGCACACGCCGGGCCCGCGATCACCGACGACGCGTCGATCACCTTCAGATCCGCGAGCGGACCCGCCGTCGCGTCGGAGGTCATGCGAAGACGTTGTATCCCTGGGGGAGGGCGGTGCGTCCGCCGAGTGACCGGATCAGCACGAGCGGATCGGCGATCGTCGCGATGGTGACCGCGGTGAGCTCGAGCGCCGCGGGCCGCACCGTCGGCGGACGGTCGAGCGCGTCGGTGAGGTCGAGGCTGTGCACGGTCAGCTCGACGACGCGGGTGGGCAGGTAGTCGATCAGCCGCATCACGCCGAGGCGCGAGCTGCACACGGCGTCGTCAGGCTCGACCGCGACCCGAGCGAGGACGCGTTGCGCCAGCGCGCGGATCGACCCGACCGGGTCTTCACCCAGTTCGATGCCTGCCTGACGCCCGCGCTCGGCGACGCCTTCGTGCACCGTTGCGGGCGCGTTCCGCAGCCCGACCCGGTAGTAGTCGACGGGCGAGTGGATCGTGATCTCGGCGGGCGGCGCGTCGAGGTATTCCTCGACGGTCACGAGCGCGCGGCTCGTGTGGCCGACGAGCTCGCGCACAGTCCACACGCCGAGGCCGGGCGCCGACCACGCGTCATCGGGCACGGCGAGCACCGCGTCGACGAAGCCCGCGGTCGCCTCGGTGAACGCATGCCTGACATCGGTCACGCCGTGGCCTCCATCGTGAAGCAGCGATCGCTCAGCGTGCCGAACGCATAGTCCTGATAGAGGCCGGCGAACATGGCGCGGGTCTTGTTGGTCCAGGCGAGGGCTTCCGGCGTCGAGACGCGCCGGTGCACCTGGATCACGCCGCCTTCGAAGACGCGGTACTCCGCCCACGCGCCGGGGAAGTCCTTCACGCAGGCCACCTCGACGTACGGCGTCGCGCCAGTCGCGCTGAAGTGGCGCACTCTGTTGCGATGGGTGTGACCGGCGAAGTAGCCGAGGATCAGCGGGTGGCGTGCGATCGCCCCGACGAGCGCCTCCGAGTCGTCGGGATTGATGCCGAAGTAGTCGAGGCTGCGCTTCCCGGAATCGGGGCTCCACGGGTGATGGTGGCCCATCAGCATCACGGGACGGTCGCTCGTCGCCGCGAGGTCGTCGATCCACTCGATCTGCTCGGGCGTGACGCG
>DATKAS010000137.1:0-4992 GCA_035497855.1 Acidimicrobiales bacterium | reverse complement strand
CATCCGCACTGCCAACGGCAACGCCGCGTCGATGAGGTGCTGCTGCGCGTCGATGGCCGCGTCGACGGCATCGCTTGCGGTCGCGAACGCCGCGCCGAACCCGTCACGATCAGTCGAGAAGACGAAGCCATCGTGCGCGTCGACTGCGGCGCGCACGATCCCGTCGTGCACCTGCAGCGCCGTCGCCATCGCCGCGGGCTCGTCCTCCCACAGCCGCGTCGCGTCCTCCACGACCGTGAAGAGGAACGTGACGGTGCCGCCCGGCGGCCCCAGCGACATGCCGGCACCGTATCGAGCGCGAGAGCAGTCCTCGCCCAGCGAGTCAGGCCGAGATCGTGAACGTTGCGTGCCACGGTCGTCCTCCACGCGTTGTCGAGCAGCGTGGAGGCGCGATTTGTACGCTGCCCGCGGGACTCGAGCACGCGGAGGGCGCCATGAAAGCAGTTCGTCTCGAGGACGGCGCTGTCCGCATCCGTGAGATCGATGTGCCAGCGCCGGCTGCTGACGAGGCGTTGGTGCGCATCACGGCCGCTGGCGTGTGCCACTCCGACCTGCACCTCGCACGCAGAGATTGGGCGGGCATCCAGACCGACACGATCGGCCACGAGGCGATCGGCGTGGTCGAGGCGCTCGGGCCCGGCGCCGACCGGTTCGTGAAAGTCGGCGACCGCGTGATCCTCGGCCTCGGTGGCATGGGTGGCGGGTATTGGTGCGGCGCGTGCGAGTTCTGCCTGAGCGGACGCCCTCGCTTCTGCCGGCTGACCAAGGGGGTCCTCGGCACGTTCGCGGAGAGCTTCGCGGCGTACGCGCCGGGACTCGTCACCCTGCCCGACAGCATCAGCGACGACGAGGCACCGTTGGCGTGCGGTGGTCTCACCGCGTATGGCGCCGTGAAGAAGCTGCAGAGGTTCCAAGTCCAACCCGGCCGACCCGTCGCGGTCATCGGGGCGGCCGGCGGCCTGGGGCACTACGCCGTGCAGCTCGCGACAGCGTTCGGGTACGAGGTCGTCGGCGTCGATGTCGGCGACGAGCGACTCGACTTCGTGAAGTCGCTCGGGGCGCGCCTCGCTGTCGATGCCAACGACGCGCTCGGCGTCATCCGCAGTGAGTTCGGCGGTGTCGATGCATCGCTCGTCTTCGCGGCGCGGCTGTCGGGCTTCGATCTCGGTTTCAAGGTCTTGCGTCCGAGTGGCGTCTTCATCGCCGTCGGCCTGCCGCCGACGAGGGAGGGCGACTTCTCGATCAACCCCTGGGAGCTGATCGGCAAGGACGCGGTCGTCGCGTCATCCGCCGTCGGCAACGTGCAAGACATGCGCGAGCTGATCGCGCTCACCGCCGCGGGGCGAGTGCGAAGCCACATCTCGCGCCGGGCGAAGATGTCCGAGCTCGAGTCCGTGTTCGACGACCTCGAAGCCGGCCGTTATGTCGGGCGCGCGGTGCTCACCGACCTCGCGCACTAGCGGTTCCGACCCGCGCACGACCGACACCGAAGTGCCGGCCACCGGCCTACGGTTTCGCTCGTGCAGATGCTGAGGGTGCAGAACTTCATGGTCTCGCGAGACGGGTTCGGCTCAGGCGAGGGCCAGTCGTTGGAGCGGCCCTTCGGCCATGCGGAACCCAGCGCCCTCTTCTCGTGGGCCGGCGCGACCGCGAGCTGGGTCAACCGGACCGACCCTGGCGGGAGTCGCGGACTGGACGACTACTTCACCCGCGACTTCCGGAACAACATCGGCGCCGAGATCATGGGCCGCAACAAGTTCGGGCCTCAACGGGGGCCGTGGGCTGATCACGAGTGGAAGGGCTGGTGGGGCGACGATCCGCCGTTCCGCACCCCGGTGTTCGTGCTCACGCATCACGTGCGGCCGTCGTTCACGTTGTCGGACACCACCTTCCACTTCATCGACGCGTCACCGGCCGACGCGCTCGAGGTGGCGAAGCAGGCGGCGGAAGGCAAGGACGTGCGCCTCGGCGGCGGGGTCGCGACTGTGCGCGAGTTCTTGGACGCCGATCTCGTCGACGCGATGCACGTCGCCGTTGCGCCCGTCGATCTCGAGCGCGGCGAGCGGCTGTGGGACACGCCCGACGAGCTGCTCGACCGCTTCCACATGGAGTCAGTGCCGAGCGCCAGCGGCGTGATCCACCTGATCTTCTGGCGCCGCTGACAGTCGCCGCTCCGGACCGCATAGGTCAGGTGCGTCACCCTCGGGGACGGAGCCTCGGAGAGCGGCGGTGTCGCCTGGTTCCGTGACCCTGACGGAAATCGGCTGTCGCTGAGCTCCTGAAGACGCGGGGCGCGTGGCAGTTCGAGGACGCTGACGTGATCACGACTGCGGGCTCGCGAACCAGTTCCCCGCGCGGCGGGCGATCGTGAGCACGGCGAGCAGATGTGCGGTCACGCGCCCGCCTTGGTCCTCCACGCGTTGGTGGATGCGAGCGATGAGCTCCGCTCGAGCATCTTCAGGCAGCTCCTTGACCCCCGACTGCGTCGAAAGGTTGGTTGCGTAGCCGTCTGCAGTGAAGGCGATCTCGAACAATCGGCGCGTGATCGTCGGCTCCTCGAACACACCGGATGCCCGCACCGCGGGTGCAAGATCATCCCTGATCAGGTCCGGACGCATCGTCGAGGGGTCGAAGCGGGCGCCAACGGCTGCCCAGTCCTCCTGCATGTCCCACCAGAACCGGTCGGCCGTCTCGGGAACCACCCACGGAGTCGCGAGGACCACGAGGTGTCCGCCCCGGCGCAGCACGGCAGCCGTCTTGGCGAAACGGATGTCCGGGTCGATCCAGTGAAACGAATTGCACGCAACGACCCCGTCGAAGAGAGCCGCGCCGGGATCCCACGACTCGAACGATGCCGTCACGACGCTGACGTGCGGGAACGCCGCCAGGTTCGCCCTCGCTCGTTCCGCGAGGTGCGGACCCAGCTCCACCGCAACAACATCCAGTCCGCGTGCTGCAAGGTGTCGTGTCGCTTGGCCCGTCCCGGGTCCGATCTCGACGACAGTCGACCCGGCCCTCAACGACGCCCGTTGCATGACCTCGTCGAACACGTCGCCGGGTGCCACGGGTCGGGAACGGTCGTACGCCTCCGCGTCCTGATCAAACGTCGCCCGCAGCAGGTCTCGCTGATCGCGCTCCCAAGGCGGTGTGACGTCGCGATCCGTCGACACATCCTCTCGCTCGTTCGCGTCCCGCATCCCGCCCACTCCGTACGCTCTCATCCGCACGCATCCCGCGCCATGCCCGAACCCCAAAAGCACGGTCTCCGATGTCTCGCGACATCACCCGCGGAACTGATGGGATCTCTTTCGAACCTTCCGGTCTCAAGCGCAGGCGTTGGGAGGATGACAGTGTCCACTGAGGGCAGTCCCGGCAGGTCCATGTCGTCCTGAGAGCGCCCTATTCGATGACGTCGAGTCGGTCCTCGGGACGAGGCCGAGCACGGAGCACAATGCCGGCATGCCTCGCGTCCCGTCCGACGGCGTGTCGGCGCGGCAGGTCCGCCGTCTCCTTGCCGTCATCGCTCTCGCCCTTGGTGTGATCACTGCGGTCGGGTTGGTCGTGCTCTGGCCAAGAGGGACGGCGCCCGATCTCCGCCCCGCAGGCATCGCGATCGACTATGTCGACGCGACCGTGGTTTCCTCTGAGCCGAGCACATGCGGGCTGCTCGACGCCGAGGCACCCCAGGATTGCCAGAAGGTGACCGCGCGGATCACGTCCGGGGCCGACAAGGGCACCGATGCTGTGTTCGAGATCCCCAGCAGCGAGTTCAACGCGCCCGACCTCGGACACGGGGACAAGATCGTGCTCCTGGACAACAGCTCAGCCGCGCCCGAGTTCCGGTACACGTTCGCCGACTTCCAACGCACCGTCCCCCTCCTCGGCCTGTTCGTCCTTTTCGCCATCGTTGTCATCGCGTTCGGACGCTGGCAGGGAGTCCGCGCCCTCGCTGGACTGTTCGCCAGCCTCGCCGCGGTACTCGTGTTCATGCTCCCGTCGCTGTTGCGTGGCAACCCCGCCTTGCCGGTCGCGCTCGTCGCGTCGTTCCTCATCGCCTACATCGCGCTGTACCTCGCACACGGAGTGAATCCGAACACCACCGTTGCGCTGCTCGGCACTCTCGCTGCGCTCGTCGTCACGGCGGGGCTGGCGGCGCTCTTCGTCGGCCTCGCACGCATGACCGGGCTCTCCGACGAAGCATCCCAGGTGTTGCGGGTCACGGCCGAGGGCGTGGACCCGAAGGGCCTCCTCATCGCAGGCGCAGTCATCGGTGCACTCGGCGTCCTCGACGACGTCACCGTCACCCAAGTGTCGGCGGTCTCCGAGCTCAAGGAAGCCAACCCCCGGCTGAATCGACGCGGCCTCTACAGATCCGCGGTACGAATTGGTCAGGACCACGTCGCGTCCACCGTCAACACCCTGGTGCTCGCCTACGTCGGCGCGTCCCTACCCCTCACCCTGCTCTTCCTTCAAGGCGGCGCGAGCTGGGGCCGCATCGCCGCGCAAGAAGTCGTCGCCGTCGAGATCGTCCGAACGCTCGTGGGCAGCATCGGCCTCGTCCTCGCCGTGCCCTTCACCACCGCCCTCGCCGTGCTCGCCGTCGCCGAGCCGACCGCTCGCGTGAAGCGCACCCCCGATGACATCCCACCCCACCACGAGCCCGAACCCATCCTCGTCAAGCAGGACGCCGGCCCATCCTGGGACGACTTCCGTCCCGAGGCGAAAGATTGGTGAGCTTCTACATGATGATGTCGCTGCTCACGGCAGAGATCTTCGGCATCCTTTCGTTCGGCACGGTCTACGGAATGGTGTCGCTCGCGGGGCAGCTGGGCAGCGGGATCGGCCTCGTGTTCATCGGTTGGGCCCACGACGTCACTGGCGGCTACACGGCACCCTTCCTCTTCCTTGCCGCGCTCAACTTCGTCGGTGCGTTCGTGATCACGTTTGCCCAACCGGTGCCCGCACTCGCCGCGGCCGCTGGCGTCGACGCTG
>DATKAS010000136.1:0-6734 GCA_035497855.1 Acidimicrobiales bacterium | reverse complement strand
CGGGGGTCGGCAGCCGCCAGCGGCCAGTACCCCTGGTTCTTGCGCACCTGGGTGGTGAGGTGGGCCCACGCCCACCGCCACGGCAGCGCGCCGTCGGGACGCCAGGCCGCCGCGTGGCCGATCAGCCAGGTGCAGAAGTCGGTCGCCACCGCCTCGACCTCGTCGCTCGGCAGCGCGCGGCCGACCTCGGCCGCCGCCCGACGCACCGCGGCCTTGAGCTCGCTGTCGAAGGCCATCCGCAGCTTGAAGGGCGCCATGCGATCGCCTGCAGCGATCGCCGCCATCAGCTTCTGCAATTGCTCTCGTCGTGCCGACTCCACAACTCCTCCTCTGCCTCTCGGAGATGAGTGTGGAGGGGGGGTGGGACATTAAGCGGGAGCCCTGCGAAAGCCGGCTCTGACGCGCGCTAGACAGAGAGGACCAGCCGCGTCACCACTGCTGTGACGACAGAGGGGGGAGAGTCATGCCTGGCCTGTGTGAAGGACGAGTCGCGATCGTGACGGGTGGGGCGCGAGGCATCGGCCGCGAGCACGCGCTGATGCTGGCCTCGCACGGCGCGAAGGTCGTCGTGAACGACCTCGGCGGCGAGATGGACGGCACCGGCCAGTCGTCTGGGCCCGCGCAAGAGGTCGTCGACGAGATCAAGGCGATGGGCGGTGAAGCGGTCGCCAACGGCGACAGCGTCGCCGATTGGGAGGGCGCCCAGCGCCTCGTCAACACCGCGGTCGAGTCGTTCGGGCGCCTCGACGTGCTGATCAACAACGCCGGCATCCTGCGCGATCGCATGCTGGTGAACATGACCGCAGAGGAGTGGGACGCGGTCATCAACGTCCACCTGCGGGGCACGTTCGCCCCGTCTCGGTGGGCCGCGGCGTACTGGCGTGACCGCGCGAAGGCAGGCGAGGCGAACGACGCTCGCATCATCAACACGACGTCGGTGTCGGGCATCTACGGCAACCCGGGCCAGACGAACTACGGCGCCGCGAAGATGGGCATCGCCGCGTTCACGATCATCGCGTCGCGCGAGCTCGGCCGGTATGGCGTGACCGTCAACGCGGTCGCTCCCGGAGCGCTCACCCGCATGACCGAGGGCCTCGGCATGGGTCAGGGGAGCGAGGAAGACCGCGAGCGCATGTCACCTCGCTGGATCGCGCCGATCGTCACCTGGCTCGCGAGCGAGCAGTCCGCCGGTGTCACAGGTCGGGTCTTCGAGGCATCGGGCCGCGTCCTCGCGATCGCCGAGGGCTGGCATCGCGGCCCTCGCGTCGAGCCGGTCGACGATCCGGTGCGCATGGGCCCCGTCGTGGCCGAGCTGCTGTCGAAAGCGCGTCCCAACGCCGGCATGGACGGCGAAGACGCCAACAACTGACCTGAGCCCAACTGAGACAGGGGGACACAGAGATGCCGATCAACCCTGACGCCGTCGGGAGCGAGTCCGCCCCGACCGAGACGTCGTGGACTTCGAAGGATTGCCTGCTGTACGCGGTCGGCGTCGGTGCCGGCGTCGACGAGCTGCCGTTCACGACCGAGAACACGTCGGGCGTGCCCCAGCAGGTGCTGCCCACGTTCGCGGTCATCGTCGGCATGGGCGGCGGCGCGTTCGCGAACATCGGCAGCTTCAACCCGGCGATGCTCGTGCACGGCCAGGAGGCGATCGAGCTGCACAAGCCGATCCCGCCCGAGGGCACGATTCGCACGACCAGCAAGATCACCGGCATCTACGACAAGGGGAAGGCGGCGCTCGTCGTGAGCGAGGCGACCTCGGTCGACGCGGCGTCGGGTGAGCCGATGATGACCACGCGCATGTCTGCGTTCATCCGAGGCGAAGGCGGTTGGGGCGGCGATCGCGGTCCGAGCGGTGCGATCAACGAGCCGCCCGAGCGCGCGCCCGATCACACCGTCACCTACCAGACGTCGCCCGATCAGGCGCTCGTGTACCGGCTGTCGGGAGACCGGAACCCCCTGCACTCCGATCCGTCGTTCGCGGCGATGGGTGGCTTCGACCGGCCGATCCTCCATGGCCTGTGCACCTACGGCTTCACCGGCCGTGCCTTGCTGCACTCGCTCTGCAACGGCGATCCAACCCGCTTCACGGCGATGGAGGGACGGTTCTCTTCGCCGGTGTTCCCCGGCGACAGCCTCACGGTCGACATCTGGGTGGACGGCGCCGGCCACGCCGTCTACACGACGAAGCGCACCGGCCACGGCGACGCGAAGGATCTCGTCGTCATCGACCAAGGTGCGTGCAGCTTCAGAACAGCTTGAGATCTTCGGGCCGCATCCCCCGCAGCACGTCGTAGTCGATCTCGACGCACCGGAACCCGCGATCGCTCGCGAGCACTCGCGCCTGCGGCGTGATCGACTGCGCCACGAACACACCCTTCACCGGGCGCAGCGCGGGGTCCAGCTCGAGCCGGGCGATGTAGCGCGTGAGCTGCTCGACGCCGTCGATCTCGCCGCGCCGCTTCACCTCGACCGCGACCGTCGCCCCCTCGGCATCGCGGCACACGAGGTCGATGGGTCCGATGTCGGTGGGGTACTCGCGGCGCACGAGCACGAGGTCGTCCGCGATCGCGTCGGGCCGAGCGGCGAGGAGCGCCTGCAGCTCCGCCTCGACGCCGTCCTTCTCGAGGCCAGGGTCGACGCCCAGCTCGTGTGCGGTGTCGGAGAGGATCTCGTCGAACCGGATCACGAGCCGCTCGCCCTTGGCGTTCGTGACGGTCCAGGACGTGCCGCCCTCAGCGTCCTCCGACTCGACGAGGATGTTCGGAGCGACCATCCAGTTGAGGGGTTTGTACGCGCCGCCATCCGCATGGATGGCGACGCAGCCGTCCGCCTTCACCATGACGAGCCGGATGGCCGGAGGAAGCCGGGCGCTGAGGCGGCCCTCGTAGTCGACCGAGCAGCGGGCGATCACCAGGCGCACGAAGTTTGACGTTACGCGAACCTCAGTTCACGGCCCGCCGGGCCGATGGTCTGGGGATGGATGGTGCCCGACCGTGGGCTGAGCGCCCGGCGTCAGTCCGCCCGAAGCTCGGCCGGCTGCTCATGGAGGCCCGTCTCGACGCGAGCCTGAGCCGCCGCGACCTCGCTCGGGCGGTCGGTGTGGACACTGCCAAGGTCCGGGCTTGGGAGCGCAGCGACAAGGTGCCGGCTGGCGTCGACCTGCAAGCGGTCGCCGATGTGTGCGGCGTGTCCGTCGACGTGCTGGTGCCCCCGCGTCAGCCGCTGTGGTTCGATCCGGTGCACGGCCGCCTGGTCGTCGGCGAGCAAGAGGTACGGATCGATCCCTCGGTGATCGGGAACGAGGGAGTGCTGCGCTGCTACCTGTCGATGGTGCGGTGCGAGCGCGGGGTCGAGGCCGATGCGCCCGTGACCCTCCGCCTCGACGACCTCGAAGTGCTCGCGATCGCCCTCGACGTCAGCGATCGCCAGCTCGAGCAACAGCTCGTCACCCTTGCCGGGATCTCCGAGCAGAGTGCGGCCGACATCCGCCGTCGTCTCGTGCGACGGCGAGCCCCGACCCGGGTCGCAGCACTCGCGATCGGAGTGCTCTCCGCTGTGCCCGTCGTCCACGTGAGGACGACCCACCACAGCGACGTGCCGCAGACGCCCGGCACCGCGGGCGTAGGGGCCGAGGCGCCCGTCGAGATCGGCGAGGCCCTCACGATCGAGCGCGGCACCGCCCAGCCGTGACCTTTCCGGGCGGCTGGACTCGGCCCAGCCGCTCCAGCATGCTCTCGCCGTGCCTCTTTCGTCCTCGCTCGCACGAGCGCGCCCCCGCGTGGGAGTGGCGGTCGTCGCCGTCACGCTCCTGCTCGCGCTCGTGGCGTGTAGCGACGATTCCTCCAAGACATCCGGTCCCGCTCCGTCGCCGAGCGATCTCGCCAACGCTCAGGTCATCGGCGCGTGGAAGCTCGCGCTCACCGTCGACAGCCTGACTCCGCCTGCGCTCGACCCGAACGTGAAGCAGGGCGACAAGCTCACTCGCCTCTACGACCTCGGCCGCGGCTGCAACGTCGACACGACGGAGTGCAAGGTGGTCCGAGACACCGCGGCAGGGAAGTCAGACGAGATCTGGACCCGCGCGGGACCGACGCTCACGTATTCGGCCCAAGGCCCCGTCACCGTCACCTGCAACAAGGACGGCACCGACACGCCGGTCGACTACATCGCTCGCGCGACCTTCACCCTCACGGTCACGGACGCGATCCAAGTCGGCGACCAGTGGGTGGCGACCGATCTCGCCTACACGCGAAAGGCCGAGCTCGTGCCATCGGGCACGGGCGCGTCGGTGGGATGCCCGAGCGGCACCCAGGTCGAGAGCGGCACGGCGGTGCCGACGTCGGGCACGGCATCGCCGAACACATCCGCGGCGCCGAACAGCTCGACCGCGCCGAGCGTCACTCCGACGTCCGGTCCCTGAGCCGCTTGCCGATCAGCTCGCGCCGCTTCTGCAGGTCGCGGTAGGTCAGCGTCTCGGTCGACGCATCGAGGCCGAATGACGCCTTCACGCCTTCGAGGTCGAGCGGCACGTCCATCGGGTGGATGCCGATGTCCGCGGCCAGGCGATCGCCGTGGTGGCGAGCGAAGTGGGCCGAGATCGTCGCGATCTCCGCGAGCAGGTCGAGATCGGGTGCAAGCCGGGCGATCGCACCGTCGAGGAACACCATGTTCTTGACGTAGAGCATCAGCTCCTTCGGCATGCGCGCGCCGTAGCCGAGCAGCGCCTTCACCGTGCGCTGGATCTCGTGGACGAGCTCCTCACCCGTGAGCGTCGTCGGATCGACAGGTGGCTGATCGAGACGGAGATCGCGGATCACCGCGTCGAGGTCGGTGTCGGGCGGCAGCGCGCCGAGGTCTCGCAACGACGCCAGCTGGCCCTTCACGTCGTTGGTCGTCGCACCCATCATCAGCCGGAGGAACGCGAGGCGTCGCGGTTCGCTCAACCTCCCGACGATGCCGAAGTCGAGAAGCGCCGTGCGGCCGTCCGGAAGCACGAAGAGGTTGCCTGCATGGAGATCCCCATGGAAGACGCCGTAGATCAGCGCGCCTTCCATGAACGCGATCATCCCCGTGCGGATCACCGCGTTCGTGTCGATGCCTGCGCGCTTCATGCTGTCGACGTCGTCGAACGCGAAGCCCGACAGGCGTTCCATCACGAGCACGCGCCGTGTGACCAGCGTGGGATGGGGACGAGGCACCACATACCCGCGCTGGCCGAGCTCGGCGAGGACGCGCGCGACGTCGAGCATGTTCTGGGCTTCGAGGCGGAAGTCGAGCTCCTCGGTGATCGTCTCCGCGAAGAGCTCGACGAGCGCGGGCGGGTTCGCGAGCGCGGCGATCGGGATGCGCCCGACGAGGTGTGGCGCGAGCCACGACATCGCGGCGAGGTCCTGTCGAACGAGCTTCGCCACCTGCGGTCGTTGCACCTTGACCACGACGCGCTCTCCGGTGTGCAGCTGCGCCGCGTGGACCTGGGCGATCGACGCCGCCGCCAAAGGAACGCGATCGAACTCGGCGAACACCGCTTCGAGGGGGCGGTGCAGATCGTGCTCGACGACCTCGCGGACGGTGTCGAAGCTCTCCGCCGGCACACGGTCCCGGCAGAGCTTGAACTCGGACACGAGCTCCTCGGGGAAGAGTCCCTCGCCCGCGGAGATGATCTGCCCGAGCTTGATGTAGGTCGAGCCGAGGTCGGTCGCGGCGACCCGGAGACGGCGCGAGATGCCCGCGCGCGAGACGTGCTCGCCCTTGCCGCGTTCGAACAGAGCCCAGCCGGCGACCGCCGCGCCGAGCCGCGCCGTGACGCGTGCGACTCGCCAGCCGGGCGGGATCCGCCGCGCGCGAGTGAGCTCGGGTACCTCGCCTCGACATGCCGCACGGACGGCGTCGAGCCCGGGAGTCCAGGAGATCTCGTCCAGATCGAGCACCCACGGTGGATCGTCGCTGAACGCGCCGAACACGAGATCAGCGGGTTGGTCCACGGCTGAAGTCTCGCGAACCGCCGGGGGTACGCTTCGCCACCACCGCGGGGGCGGTCAGGCTTACGACAGGGGGATCGAACATGGTCGAGCGCTGGATCGCCGACAGCGAGCTCAGCACCCGGTACCCGATCTACACGAGGGCCAACGTGGGTGAGGTGTTCCCCGACCCGGTGACGCCGCTCACCCGCGACACCGGCATCTGGCTCGCCGAGCTCGGCTGGCGCGATGCCTGGGAGCGGCTGGGTGCGTTCGACCTCGCGGAGTTCGATCCCGACGAGATCGAGCAGCTCGGCATCGCCGGCGGCTACTGCTACCTGAACGCGTCGCTGATCCGCCTCTTCGGCGAGCGCGCGCCCGGGCTCTCTGCCGCGGCGATGGACGAGCAGTTCTTCGGTGCGCAGCCTGGCATCCCGCCCTATGAGGAGCAGCCCGGCGACGTCGATCTGGCGAAGAGCGAGAAGATCGGTCAGACGTTCGGGTGGGCGCTCACCACGGAGGACCTCCCCGAGCTCATCGACGACCAGATCGCGACGAGGCGGTTGCGCGAGGAGCGGCCCGACCTCACCACCCTCACCGACCGCGAGCTCGTCGATCGCTACTTCGGGCTGATGGATGCGCACTTCCGCGATCTCTTCGCGCACCACATCTTCATGTCGTACATGGCCACGCTTCCGGTGGGCATCCTCACCGCGATGGCCGCTGCCGTCGGCGACCAGTCGCTGATGATGCGGCTCATCGGCGGGCTCG
>DATKAS010000135.1:0-7596 GCA_035497855.1 Acidimicrobiales bacterium | reverse complement strand
CGCTCTTGAACGCGCTGATCTGCGCCGTGAAGTCCTGGTTGCCGTTCTCGTAGCGACCGGGATCGTGAAGCGTGTACCCGGCATCGGCCAGCGGCTTGGGGAAGCCGTTCGTCGCGTCGCCCCACGCGTTGCCGTCGGGATCGTTCGGGAACAGCGCGCCCACCTGCTTGTTCGTGGGCACCTGGTTCCACATCGACAGGAAGATGGCGATGACGTCTTCGAGGCCCCAGAAGAAGTGGTACGCCCAGGTGAACCCCGTCGCGGGGTCGCCGTTCTGGCCGAAGAACCACGGCTGCCACGGGGCGACGGTCGAGATGCAGGGCACCGAGTTCGCCTCGCACTGGCTCGACACCGGATTCGTCGTGTCGGGTGTGCTCGCGACGACGACGAGGTCGACGGCGTCCTGGTTGATCAGCTTGCCCGCCTTCTCGCCAGCGGTGTTCGGGTCGGACTCGCTGTCTTCGACGATGATCGTCACCTTGTACGACTTGCCTCCGACCATCAGTCCGTCTTCGAGGAAGTCGTTGATCCCGCTCGTGATGAAGTCGTCCGCCGCGGCGAACGGCGCGAGCGCGCCGGTGGCCGGGGTGACGTAACCGATCTTGATCTCCCCGTCGCCTCCACCTCCACCGGTGATGCCACCGGCGGCAGATCCACCGGTTGTCACCGCTCCGCCGGTGGTGGCGGCACCTGCGGTGGTCGCAGCGCCAGCCGTCGTCGCGGTCGCACCCGAGTCGTCCTTGCCGCACGCGGCGAGGAACAACGCTGCTGCCCCTCCCGCTCCGAGGGCCAGGAATCGGCGCCGGCCGATCCAGTATCCCGGTCGAGCCGCGGCATCGAAGCCGTCGTTGTCCATTGTCGTGTCCCCCCAATGTTGTCCGTCGTGTGTGATGTCAGTGATGAGTCGGTTGTGGCCGTACCCCCCGGTACGCGTCCCTGAGCAACGTCGACAACGCGTCGACGGTCACGGGGATGGGATTCGTCGTGATCTCAGCGGCTCCCGCGACCGCCGCCTCGTCGAGATCGGACTCGCCGAGCCCGAGCTCGGACAGCCGCGTCGGCACATGGCTTTCGAGCGCGAGGTCGTGCAGTGCTCCGGCCGCGTCACCCGGTGCCGCGCCGAGCGCTCCCTCCAGCCGCGCCATCTCGTCAGGCAGCGCGGCAGCGTTGAAGGCGACGGCGTGCGGAAGGATGATCGAGTGTGTGTCGGCGTGCACCAGGTTGAACATGCCGCCGAGCACATGGCACAGCTTGTGATGCAGGCCGGTCGAGGTGGTGCCGAGTGCGATGCCCGCGAGGTACGCGCCGTAGAGGACATCGCCTCGTGCGTCGAGATCGCCGGGTGCGTCCATCACCCGGGGGAGCGACTGCCGGATGGCACGAACACCTTCGAGTGCCATCGCGCTCGTCACCGGGTTGCATCCCGTCGCGTAGAGCGCCTCGACGCAGTGCGCGAGCGCGTTGAACGCGCTCGGGCCGGTGACCTGCGGGGGCAGCCCGACGGTGAGCGCGGGGTCGTACACCACGACCTTCGGAACCACCCTGAGGTCCTTGCCGGTCTGCTTGTGGCGCGCGTCGGTGAGCCCGTAGATCGGGGTCTGCTCGCTGCCGGCGTACGTCGTCGGCACCGCGAGGATCGGGACGTCATGAGTCAGCGCGATCGCCTTCGCGAGGCCGGTCGACGACCCACCGCCGAGGCAGACGACGGTGTCGGCGCCCGCGTCCGTCACCGCGGCGCGAGCGCGCTCGGCGAGCTCGAACGGCACGTGCTGCACGACTTCGTGCCATTGCTGCACGACGAGCGACCCCAGTTGCTCGGCGAGCGCGTCACCGAACTCCTTCGCCTGCGCGTCGACGATGAGGAACACGCGGCCGCCGCCCAGTCGAGACAGCTCGTCTCCGACGCGGCTCAGCGCGCCGACCGCGAACACGGTGCGGCCCGGCAACGCGTCGTAGACGAACGGCTTCACGCTGCCCTCAGCGCCTCGAGCGCCGCGAGCTCGTGCGGCGTCGGTGGGTCCGTGACCTCGAGGTCGTCGGCGACCCGCAAGGGCCAGCCCGTCGCCGCGATCGCCTGCTCGACGGTGACGCCAGGATGCAGCGCGGTCATCACGAGCTCGCCACTGTCGTCGGGTCGCAGGATCCCCAGGTCGGTGATCACGATCAGCGGGCCTCGACCGCGTAGCCCCAGGCGCTCTCGGTCGCCCTTGCCGTCGCCGAAGCCGACCGACGTGCGGAAGTCGCACCGCTCGACGAACGTGCGCGGCCCTTGCCGCACGATGACGATCACCTCGCCCGCGGACGCAGCGATCTCCGGAGCGCCCCCCGCGCCAGGAAGGCGCGTCGTCGGGTGGTCGTAGTCGCCGATGACCGTCGAATTGATGTTTCCGTGCTTGTCGAGCTGCGCGGCGCCGAGGAAGCCGACGTCGACCCGGCCCGCCTGTAACCAGTAGGCGAAGATCTCGGGCACCGACACGACCGAATCGGCGGTGTCGGCGAGGTCGCCGTCGCCGATCGAGAGCGGCAGGCGCGTGGGCTTGGAACCGATGCAGCCCGACTCGTAGATCAATGTGCACTTCGTCGCGTGCGTGCGCCGGGCGAGGTTCGCCGCTGTCGAGGGCAACCCGA
Source organism: Acidimicrobiales bacterium (assembly GCA_035497855.1). Lineage (GTDB taxonomy): Bacteria > Actinomycetota > Acidimicrobiia > Acidimicrobiales > DATKAS01 > DATKAS01. The sequence goes on along the minus strand of DATKAS010000135.1, from coordinate 4,968 downwards.
TGCCCACGAAGCAGACCGTCTCGTCGCAGAGCTGGCGCGACGCGTTGACGATCATCAGGTCGTCTGCGCTCCAGTCAGGCACGACTGACTCCTTGCGTGATTCCCGCGCTGCGGCAGTACTCCTCGAAGTCGGCGGTGCCCTTCACGTGCGCGTCGATCCACGCAGTGAACTGGTCGCGGTCGCGCGACACCTCGTCCCACGCTCGGTAGAACCCGTTGTCGCGTTCGGAGAAGCCCATCGCGAAGCTGGGATGCGCACCCCCCGGCACCAGGCACACCGAGGAGACCACCCACGAAGGGAGGACCACGGCGTTGGGTCGGGGTTCGAGCTCGTCGACGATCTCCTCGACGGTCACGATCGACCGCCGCGCTGCGAGCACCGCTTCCTTCTGCACGCCGACCAGGCCCCAGAGCTGGACGTTGCCTTCGCGGTCGGCCTGCTGCGCGTGGATCACCGCGACGTCGAGCTCGATCGCGAGGACCGCGGTGAGCGTCTCGCCGGTGAACGGGCATGTGATCGGCGCGATCGACGGTGTGTGCGGCACGAGGTCGGTGCCGACGTAGCCGCGGAGCACGGCGAACGGCAGGCCCGACGCGCCGGCGACGTAGCGGGCAGCCATGCCTGCGTGGCTGTGCTCCTCGATCTCGAGTGGGCGCGGCCACTCGTGCTCGACCGCGTCGCGAAACCGGTGCAGCGAGCCCACGCCAGGGTTGCCGCCCCACGAGAACACCATCTTCTTCGCGCACCCGGACCCGATGAGCTGGTCGTAGACGACGTCGGGCGTCATGCGCACGAGCGTGAGCTCGCGCCGACCTTGGCGGATCACCTCGTGGCCGGCCGCGTGCGGGATCAGATGGGTGAAGCCCTCGAACGCGACGGTGTCGCCGTCGTGGATGTGGGCTTCGACCGCCTCCCTCAGCGAGACGATGGAGGCTCGGCCCACCTCAGAAGTCGATCGGGTACTGGGGCGCCCGCCCCGTCGCGATCAGCTCGGGCAGATCGGCCGAGTTGTTCTCCCAGACGAGCAGCATCGAGCGCTTGGGGGAGTAGCCCTGGTGGCGGATGTCGGCGGGCATCGCCGCGACATCGCCCGCTCGCATCACGACCTTCGAACGCACCGCGCCCGTGTCGCGGTCTTGGACGTCCCAGATGATCTCGTCGGAGAGCTGCACGAACCACTCGACACGGTCGTTTCCGTGGATCACGGGGAGGATGTACTCCTCGGTCGTCGGGCAGAACAGGCTGTCCTTGCAGATGCTCACGACCGACGGGTTCCACGTGACCTGCGAGCGGGACAGGTACGCGAACAGGTTGAACGCTGCGACCTCACTCTCGAACCCGGGCTCGGCCTCGACCGTCGGCTCCTCTTGCGTGACGTCCGCGAACATCCGGTTGATCGGGTTGCCGTTCGCGTCGCTGCGGATCTCCTCGTCGCCGGGCACGCCGACCATGCGGGCTGCCGCGATGCGACGGCGGGTGACGGCGTCGGTGTTCGACCCGTTCTTCACGCCGAAGGGCTTGTCGGTCTCGGACGGGCTGGCGAACGGGTCGTAGGTCTGGTTCGTCCAGTCGTCGAGCATCGCCTTGAACGCCTCGCGCAGCATCGGGCTGTCGAAGTTCTCGACGTGGTCGAGCTCGGCCTTGCGGTACGCGTCGTTGTAACGGCCGGCGAACATGTCGACGTTGCCGTAGTGGTTCACCGTGCCGAACACGGAATCGAAGTTCACGGTGCCGTAGAAGAAGTCCCAAGCCACGTCGCGTTGCAAGGCCCTCAGGAACGTGTCGATGCTCATCACGTGGCGACCGGTCGGCCACGCGACATGAGCGAAGAACTCGTCACGTTCGAACGTGAACCCACCGATCGTGAATGTCTTGTAGCCCTGCTCGTTCGGAGCCCCAGCCTCGTACGAGCTCTTGTCGGTCATCGTCATGTGTCGTTCTCCGTTCGACTGAGCGTGGCTAGGAGAGGCAGATCTCGGACCACCGCTCGATGGTGTCGGGGCCGAGGATGGTCTGGAGCAGGATCACGCCTGGGCGCTCACTCGTGAACCGGTACGCACTGTGGGCCGGCAACAACGCCATGTGCCCGCGGCCCGCCGTGATGCGACCCATCTTCTTGCCTGCAGGCTCGCCGCCGACTGCGACCGAGCCCGGCTCACCCTCGGGGCGGATCGGGGTGTCGAGCTTGACGAGGTCGACCGTGACGGTGCCGTCCATCACGAGCGCGAACTCGTCGTGCGAGGCGGTGCGCCACTCGCTCGTGCCCTCAGCGCGCAGCACTTCGAGCACGTACTGCATGTTCTTTCCGACCGCGACCTTCTCGTAGGGCTTCGATGCGCTCGCGACCTCGAACATGTTCGAGAACGCGTAGTGCTTCGCGTCGTCGTCGATCAGCTCGATGAACCCCTTGCGGAAGCTCTCGAGCGATCCGAACTCAGTCGTGTACGGCACGCGTCCCCCGATCACTCGCCACGGGTCGTTGTCTCGTCCCCACCTTCGCGCACGCCGCCCTCGCCGAGATGGTGGCTTGTGCCGGGCGTACGGATTGCGTACACTTGTGCGATGGTAGAACAATCTACGCGCGGGCTGAAATTGGTGTCAACGCCGCCGGTGTCAACGCCGCCGGTGTCAACGCCGCCGGTTGGCGAGCCCGAGGTCGAAGCAGCCACGGTCGAGCGCGACCACGACTTCGTCCAGTCGCTCGAGCGCGGCCTCTCGGTGCTCCGCTGCTTCTCGGCTGACCACCCCGCGCTCACGCTGTCCGAGGTCGCGCGACTCACGGGTCTCACCCGCGCGACCGCCCGCCGCCTGCTGCTCACGTTCGAGCGGCTCGGCTACATGCGCAACGACGGGCGGCTGTTCGAGCTCACGCCCGCGGTCCTCGACCTCGGCTACGCGTACATCTCGTCGTGCAAGCTGCCCGACCTCATGCAGCCCGACATGGAGGCGCTGTCCGAGCGCTGCAACGAGTCGGTGTCCTCGTCCGTGCTCGACGGCGACGAGATCGTCTACATCGCTCGGGTGCCGACGAAGCGGATCATGACGATCGCGCTGTCACTCGGATCGCGCCTTCCGGCCGCGATCACGTCGATGGGCCGCGTGCTCCTCGCCGACCTTCCCGAGGACGAGCTTCGCTCCCGACTCGAGGCGATGGACCTGACGAAGCGCACGATCCACACCGAGGTCGATCCGATCAAGCTCGCGACAGTCATCGGGCGCGTGCGATCGCAGGGTTGGGCGCTCGTCGACCAGGAGCTCGAGGACGGGGTTCGCTCGGTGGCAGCGCCGCTGCGCGACCGCACAGGGCGCACGATCGCCGCGATCAATGTGTCGACGCATGCAGGGCGGGTGAGCCTCGACCAGCTCCGCGGCCCGATCCTCGACGCGCTGCTCGAGACGGTCGGTTCGATCAACGCGAGGTTGGGCAAGCGGTGACCTCGGCAGGCGATGCCATCCTCGCGATGCTGCTTCGCCTGTTCGCCGGACTTCGAGACGGCGGCGTCGACGTGTCGTTGGGCGAGGTGCTCGATGCCGCCTCTGCGATGCGGCATGTCGACCTCATCGATCGCGATGCGCTGCGCACCGCGATGCAGTCGACGCTCATCAAGCGTCCCGAGGACCTCGCGATCTTCTCCTCGCTGTTCGACGAGTGCTTCCCCCGCCGACGTTCGTCGCCGACCTCTGTCGACATCTCGCTCGATCGCGTCGAAGACGTCGACGGGCTCGGCGGCATGTCGCCCGGCATCGGCATCGCGGACGGCGACATGTCGGCCGCACTGCTCGACGCGCTGCGAGATGCGGATCTCGACGCCCTCCGCCTCCTCGCAGTCGACGCGGTCGATCGGTTCGCGGGGATGGAGACGGCCAAGGGCGGCGAGCGGTACTTCATCCACCGTGTGCTGCGCGCACTCGACCTGGCGAACCTGCTCGTGGCCGCGATGGCCGAAGCGCGAGCGTCCACAGTCGACGGCGATCCTGCCGAGCTCAAGCGGTTGCACGACGACCTCGCGCGCCGGCTCGAGCAGTACCGACGCATGCTGGCCGAGGAGATCAGGGCGCGCTTGCGCGAGAGCGGGCGAGGGGCGGCAGGCACCGGGCTGGTTGCACCGCGGCGGCTCGAGGACGTGGACGTGCTCGCGGCATCGACGACCGAGCTGCGTCAGATGCGTCAAGCAGTGCGTCCGCTCGCCCGCAAGCTCGCCAGCCGGGTGAGCCAGCAGCGCCGCCGACACCAGCGCGGCCGCGTCGACATGCGCCGCACGATCCGCCGGTCGCTCGCGTCGGGGGGTGTGCCGATGGACGTTGCGTTCCGCCGCCGGCGGCCCGGCAAGCCCGACGTCGTCGTGCTGTGCGACATCTCGGGATCGGTCGCGGAGTTCGCACACTTCACCCTCCTCTTGCTGCATGCGTTGCAGACCGAGCTGTCGGGGTTGCGGAGCTTCGTGTTCGTCGACGGTGTGGCGGAGGTGACCGGTGTGCTCGACGCCGCGGAGGTGCACCTCGATCCACGTCTTCTCGTCACGCTGCCCGGCGTGATCGCGGCAGACGGCCACAGCGACTACGAGGGCGCGTTCCGCCGATTCCTCGATGGCCAAGGCCACGCGTTGCGGCCGGGCACGACGGTGATCGTGGCGGGTGACGGCCGGACGAACTACCGGCCTGCGGGTGTCGGCACCTTCCGCGAGATCTGCCAGCGCGTGCGGCGCGTGTACTGGTTCAACCCGGAGCCCAGCGACGAGTGGGGCACCGACGACTCCGCGCTCCCGCTGTACGGACAGAGCTGCACGGGCGTGTTCGAGGTGCGCAGCCTCTCGCAGCTCGCCGACGCCATCGGGGAGATTTTGTGAGGGAGGGATCACGGCGGCGCAGTGCGCCGCCGGGTGCGCGAAGCACCGATTGTCGAGCGCAGCGAGCAGGAGCCGGCGGAAGCGGAGCGGACGACGGCGACGAGGATCAGTCGTAGGACA
>DATKAS010000134.1:0-6229 GCA_035497855.1 Acidimicrobiales bacterium | reverse complement strand
GAACCTGGTGCCTCGCAACGCCGTCATCGGCAAGGGTCCGGCGATCCTCGACACCCCCGCCGGACGGCTCGGTGTCGTCATCTCGTGGGAGGTCTTCTTCGGAGGGCGCGCCCGCGACGCGATCGGTCACGGCGGCACCGTGCTGCTCAACCCCACCAACGGCGCGTCGTACACGGGCACGCTGCTGCAGACGCAGCAGATCGCATCGTCACGCCTCCGCGCGCTCGAGACCGGACGTTGGGTAGCGCAGGTCGCGCCCACGGGCTTCAGCGCGTTCATCGACGACAACGGACATGTGATGCAGCGCACGGGCATCAGCGAGCAGAAGGTCATCCAGGCCGACGTGCGGACGCGGCAGGGCAACACGATCTACGTGCGGATCGGCGACCGTCCCATCGTCGCTTTCGCCCTGCTGCTCGTCGCGATCGGCCTCATCGGGGATCGAGCTCGAGCAAGACGGTCACAGGCCCGTCGTTGACGAGCTCGACGGCCATGGTGGTGCGGAACCGCCCGGTCGCCACACGCGCGCCGAGCTGACCCAGCGCCGCGACCACCTCGTCGACCAGGGGCTCGGCGACCTCCGGTTGTGCGGCGGCGAGCCACGAAGGCCTCCTCCCCTTGCTCGTGTCGCCGTAGAGCGTGAACTGGCTCACGACGAGCACCTCTTGGCCCGTGTCCGCGATCGAGCGGTTCATCACACCCTCCTCATCCGCGAGCACTCGGAGGTTGAAGATGCGCTCGGCCATCTTGCGCGCGATCGCGCCGGTGTCGTCATGGGTGACACCGATCAGCGCGCACAGACCTGCACCGATCTCGCCCACGACCTCATCGTCGACAGTGACCTTCGCCCGCGAGACCCGTTGCACCAGCGCGCGCACGAGCCCGGACCCTACGGTGTCGCTTCGTGCTGACGCTGACCGGTGACGACCTGATCGTGACGCTCGACCCCGAGCAAGGCGGACGGATCTCGTCGATCGTGGCGTTCGGGGAGGAACGGCTCATCAGTGAGCTGCCACGCCCGAGCTCGTGGGGTGCGTTCCCGATGATCCCGTGGGCGGGCCGCATCCAGCACGGCAAGTTCACCTTCGATGGCGTCGACCACCAGATGCCCATCAACCACCCGCCCCACGCCATGCACGGCATCGCCTACACGTCCGAGTGGCAGGCGGTCGACGGGCACACCATGCGCCTCGACCTCGTCGACCCGTGGCCGTTCGGAGGGCACGCGATCCACCACGCCCACGTCGACGGCAACACCGCGACGTTCCGCCTCGAGGTGCACGCCGCCGAGCATCCGATGCCGGCGATGGCCGGGTGGCATCCCTGGTACCGCAAGCCGGTGGACCTCTCGTTCACCGCATCGACGATGTTCGTCCGCGACAGCGAGGACATCCCGACTGGCCAGGTGCTCGAGCCCCCGCCGCCCGGCCCCTGGGACGACACCTTCACGGGGATGTCGCGCTCGCCCGTGCTGCGCTGGCCCGACGGCGTGACCGCGGTGGTCTCCTCCACCTGCGACTTCTGGGTGATCTACACCCACCCTGACCACGCCCTTTGCGTGGAACCCCAGACCGGGCCGCCGAACGAGTTCAACACATCTCCTCGGGTGGTCGAGCCCGGATCGCCCCTCGTCGCGGAGATGACGCTCGTCTTCACCCGCTGACCGTTTGCTCACAGAACCACGTGTGCGGTGGTCCCGTGAGCAAACCCGCCCCTGACCGGGTGGTCAAGGCGACCGATAGAGTGCGCCGATGCCTCCCCCCAGCAGCGGGCATGCCCGCCCGTCGGCGCGCCCCGACGAGCCTCTGCGCATCGCCTACCTCTCGTATCGGGGGAAACCCCATGTGGGCGGCCAGGGCGTCTACACGCGCCACCTGACCAAAGCGCTCGTCGATCTCGGGCACCACGTGGAGGTGCTCGGCGGGCAGCCCTACCCCGTGCTCGACCCTCGCGTGCCGCTCGTGAGGCTCCCGAGCCTCGACATCTTCAACGACACCTACCCGGGCCGCTTCCCCGCGTACTGGGAGATCAAGCACTGGCCGGACCTCGTCGAGATCGCCCAGTTCTCCACGGGGCGCTTCAGCGAGCCCCTCGCGTTCAGCCTCCGGGCCTGGCGCTACCTCGACGGCCGAAAGCTCGAGTTCGACCTCGTGCACGACAACCAGTGCCTCGGGTACGGCATCTTGGCCATCGACCGGTTCCTTCCCGTGCTCGAGACGCTGCATCACCCGATCACGAAGGACCGCGCGCTGGAGGTCGCCCACGCGCCGAACGCCCGCAAGCGCCGGTCGGTCAACCGGTGGTACGGCTTCGTGAAGATGCAGGCGCGAGTCGCGCGGCAGCTGCCCCGCGTCGTCGTCGTGTCCGAGAACTCGATCAACGACATCCACACGGACTTCGGCGTGCCCCGCGAGAACATGCGGCTCGTCCCCGTCGGCGTCGACCCGGAGCTGTTCGAGCCGCTGCCGCACGTCGAGCGGCAGCCAGGCCGGCTCATCACGACCGCGAGCGCGGATGTCGCGCTCAAGGGCCTCTCCTACCTGCTCGAGGCGATCGCGAAGCTTCGCACCGAGCGCGACGTCACGCTCACCGTCATCGGGCGCCCCAAGCCCGGCGGTCGGAGCGCCGAGACGATCTCGAAGCTCGGGCTCACCGATGCAGTGACCTTCGTGAGCGGGGTGCCCGACGAGCGCATCGTCGAGCTCTATGCCGAGTCGGAGCTCGCGATCGTGCCGTCGCTGTACGAGGGGTTCTCCCTTCCCGCAGCGGAGGCGATGGCGACGGGCACCGCGCTCGTCGCGACGACCGGAGGCGCGCTGCCCGAGGTGACCGGCAACGACGGGGAGACCGTGCTCTCGTGCCCACCCGGCGACGCCGATGCGCTCGCCGCGACGATCCGCCGCGGGCTCGACGACCCGGCGCTGCGCGCGAAGGTCGGCGCCGCGGGCCGTGAGCGCGTGATCAGCCGTTGGAGCTGGGCGCACACCGCCCGCGCCACCGTCGAGCAGTACCGCGAGCTGTTGGAGATGCGGACGTCGCGCGGGCAGGCGCGCTGATGCTCACGGTCGACTACGCGCGGCTCGGAGTCCGCACCGGTGACCGCGTCCTCGACCTGGGATGTGGCTTCGGTCGCCATGCGTTCGAGGCCGCTCGCCTCGGCGCGCGCGTCGTGGCGTGCGACATGAGCGACGCGGAGCTCAAGGAGGTCCGGGCGACGTTCGGTGCGATGGCCGAGGCCGGCCAGGTTGCCGAGGAGGGTTGCACAGGCGCGGTCAACGGAGACGCGGTGCACTTGCCCTTCAAGGACGGCACGTTCGATCGAGTCATCGCTGCCGAGGTGATGGAGCACATCCCGAACGACGCGGCCGCGCTCGCCGAGCTCACGCGGGTGCTCCGCCCCGGCGGCACGATGGCGGTCACCGTGCCGGCCTGGCTGCCGGAGAAGGTCTGCTGGTGGCTCAGTGACGAGTATCACGCCCCGTTCGTCGAGGGCGGCCACGTGCGCATCTACACCGAGGACGAGCTCCGCGGCCGCATGCGCGATGCGGGGCTCATGCCAGCAGGATCGCATCGCGCCCACGCGCTGCACAGCCCGTACTGGTGGCTGCGATGCGCGGTCGGGCCGACGAACGACACGAACAGGGCCGTCGTCGCGTATCGACGCTTCCTCGAGTGGGACATCACGACCACGCCGAGATCCACGCGTGTCGCCGACCGCGTCCTCAACCCGGTGCTCGGCAAGAGCCTCGTCGTCTACGCCCGCAAGCCGGCCGTGCCATGTTGAGCCCGAGCGAGCTCGCCGCCACCGTTGACGCCATCGCGGCGGACCAGCTGTCGAAAGGACTGATCCTCTGGTATCCGGGCGGCCACTCCGACCCGTGGAACCACGTCGAGGCCGCGATGGCTCTCGCAGTCGGAGGGCGCTGCCTCGAAGCCGAGCGCGCGTACGAGTGGCTCGTCGCCAACCAGCTCGAGAACGGCGCGTGGCACAACTACTACCTCGCTGACGGCATCGAGGACCTCAAGCTCGACACCAACGTGTGTGCGTACGTCGCGACGGGCGTGTGGCACCACTACCTGCTCACCGCTGATCGCGGCTTCATCGAGACGATGTGGGCGGTCGTCGAGCGCGCCATCGACTTCGTGCTCTCGATGCAGACGGCGCGCGGCGAGATCATCTGGGCGCGGCACACCGACGGCACGCCCTGGTCGTATGCGTTGCTCACGGGCTCGTCGTCGATCTGCCACAGCCTGCGCTGTGCGGTGGCGATCGCGGAGACGCTGGGCGAGGAGCGCCCCGACTGGGAGCTCGCGTCAGCGAACCTCGCGCACGTCGTCGCGCACGTGCCCCACGCGTTCGAGCCGAAGGACCGCTGGGCGATGGACTGGTACTACCCGGTGCTCGCCGGCATCGTCACCGGCGCCGCGGGCGCGGCCCGGCTCGCCGAGCAGCGTTCGACGTTCGTGATGGACGGACTCGGCGTGCGCTGCGTCGCGGATCGCCCGTGGACCACCGCTGCCGAGACCTGCGAGGCGGCGATCGCCCACCTCGTGGTCGGCGACGATTCGGGGGCCCTCGAGCTCTTCACATGGGCGCAGGCGCACCGCGTCGACGACGGCGCGTACGTCACGGGGATCGTCCATCCCGAGCGCGCCAGCTTCCCCGACGAGGAGCGCACCTCGTACACCGCCGCCGCGGTCGTGCTCGCTGCGGACGCGCTCAGCCGATCCTCGCCCGCCTCGGGCATCTTCCTCGGCGAGGACGTGCCGTCGTTCATCGACGCAAGCGACCCCGTGACGGATTGATCCGACCCCCGGCCCGTCGGGGACTTGTATGCTACTTGTATGGCAGTCCTGCGGCTGGATCACGTGCAGCTCGCGATGCCCGCGGGTCGAGAGACCGAGGCGGTGGCGTTCTACGACGGGCTGCTCGGCATCCCCGAGCAGCCGAAGCCGCCGCACCTCGCACTGCGTGGCGGCTGCTGGTTCGAGAGCGACGTGGTGAAGGTGCACCTCGGTGTCGATCCCGACTTCCGCCCCGCGCGCAAGGCGCACGCTGCGCTGATCGTCGATGATCTCGACTCGCTGATCGCGGCACTCACCGCGGCCGGCTTCGCCCCCCGCGACGACGAGCCCCTCGAGGGCTTTCACCGCGTGTACGTCGACGATCCGTTCGGCAACCGCCTCGAGCTGATGGAAGTGGTGCGCTAGACGCGGCGCAGCACGCGCAGGCTTCCCGTCGCGCTGACCTCCGCGAACAACCCCGACGCGAGTGCGGGAAGGTAGATCTCCTCGTAGGGAGGACGTCCGCCGTCCGCCGGGTCGGGGAACACGTCGTGGATCGCGAGCGTGCCGCCGACCGCGACCTTCGGCGTCCACGACTCGTAGTCGATGCGCGCTGGCTCGACGCCGTGCCCGCCGTCGATGAACAAGAACGCGAGCGGCGCCACCCAGTGCGCTGCGACGACCGGCGACAGGCCGACCACACCGACCACGGTCCCTCCGAGACCGGCACCGCGGATCGTGCGGATGAACGTCGGGAGCGTGTCGAGCTTGCCTGTCGTGGGATCGACGAGCGAGGTGTCGTGGTGCTCCCAACCCGACTGGTTCTCCTCCGAGCCTTGGTGATGGTCGACGGTGAAGACCACGGCGGGCGGATCGACCTCGAGGCATGCCGCACCGAGGTACACGGCCGACTTGCCGCAGTAGGTGCCCACCTCGAGAAGTGGCATGCCCGGCAGCGCTCGTGCGGCCGCGACAGCGGCATCGTGCAGCGCGAGGCCCTCGTCGACGGGCATGAACCCCTTCGCCGCTTCGGCGATCGCCCGCAGCCGGGCGTCCACGTCAGTGCGCTTCGGCGGGGGTGTGGGTCTTGAAGAGCACCTCATCGAGGATGAGGAACTTCGCGATCCACAACACGCCGAACCCCGCCAGGTTCGCCAGGCTGACCACGATCGTCGAGTCGGACCAGTGCGACGCGACCGCCACGAACAGCGTCGACAGGATGAGGCCGGCGACGGCCAGGCCCCAGAACGGGACGACCTCGCCCCAGAAGCGGTTCTTGTCGTTCTTGCCCCAGATCCAGTATCGGCTGAGGAAGTACGCCGGCACCGAGGTGACCGTGACCGAGAAGATGTTCGACGCGACGCCGCTCCACCCGAGCTTGCCGTGCGTGAACCAGAGGAGGATCTGCGTGGTGACGGTGCCGAACAGCGACACGGTGACGTAG
>DATKAS010000133.1:0-6936 GCA_035497855.1 Acidimicrobiales bacterium | reverse complement strand
ACGGTCGCGGTCGTGGTGCCGTCACCGGCGACGTCGTCGGTCTTCTTCGCGACTTCCTTGACCAGCTCGGCGCCGATCTTCTCGTACGGGTCCTCGAGATCGATCTCCTTGGCGATCGACACGCCGTCATTGGTGATCGTGGGAGCGCCCCACTTCTTCTCGAGCACGACGTTGCGGCCCTTGGGGCCGAGCGTGACGCGCACCGCGTCGGCGAGCTTGTTCATGCCCGCCTCGAGGCCTCGACGAGCGTTCTCGTCGAAAGCGATGGTCTTGGCCATGTGGTGTCCCTCCGTTGGGATGCCGTTCGGGATCGCCGCTCGGAGCGGCAGTTAGCACTCTCGGGTCGTGAGTGCTAATAGCCAACCACCTCGGAGGCCGACCTGCAACCTCACCTCACCCCTGTACCTTCAGTCGACGTGGGGACGGCCGAGAAGCGGATCGTGGTGGTGGGAGCGGGGGTCTCGGGCCTCGGTGCGGCATTGGCGTTGAGCCGCGACGGCCACCAGGTCACGCTCGTCGAACGCGACGCCACACCGCTTCCCGGCAGCCCGAGCGCGGCATTCGAGTGGGATCGCCGCGGCGCACCGCAGGTGCGGCACAGCCACGCGTTTCTGGCCCGCCTCTACGGGCTGCTGCGGGGGTCGTACCCCGACGTGCTCGCCGACCTGCTCGCCGCCGGCGCGACCGAGATCCGCATGACGGAGAACCTGCCGCCCACGATGACCGACCGGACCCCCCGGCCGAACGACGACGAGCTCGTGATGATCGCCTGCCGGCGCACGACCTTCGAGTGGGTGCTGCGGCGGGCGGTCCTCGCCAGCCCGGGCTGCTCCATCCTCGACGGCGTCGCGGTCGACGGGCTCTGCGCGGAGGCCGGACCCGACGGCATCCCGCTCATCACGGGGGTGCGCACAGGGTCAGACAGCGTGGCCGCCGACCTCACCGTCGTCGCCGGGGGGCGCAGGTCGACCCTCCCCGACTGGCTCCAGGCGGTGGGCGCGGGGCCCGTGCCAGAGGAGGTCGAAGACACCGGCATCGTCTACTACTCGCGGTTCTACGAGCTGGTGCCAGGCGCAGAGCCGCCGCCCCGTGACGGGCCGATCGGCGGCGACCTCGGCTACCTGAAGTACGCGATCTTCCAGGGCGACAACGGCACGTTCTCGATCACGCTCGCGACACCTACGGACGACGGCGTGCTGCGCAGCGCGCTCTCGACGATCGAGGCGTTCGACACGACGGCTGCGCTGCTGCCCGCGACGAAGGCATGGGTGGATCCCGCGATCGCTCGCCCCATCACCGGCGTGCACCTGATGGCGGGGCTGCTCAACCGGTTGCGCACATTCGTGGTCGACGGGCGTCCGCTCGCGCTCGGCGTGCACGCGATCGGCGACGCGAGCGTGTGCACGAACCCGCTCTACGGGCGGGGGTGCTCCACTGGCTTCTGGCACGCGCATCTCCTCACGGACGTGGTGCGCGCGCATCCCGACGACCTGATGGCACAGGCACTCGCGTTGCACGCACTCACGGAGGAGCACCTCCTTCCGTGGTACCGCTCGTCCGTCGTCCAAGACGCCGAGGCGCGCCGCATCGCAGCCGCGCTGCTGGCCGGCGAGGACATCGACGACCCGAACGACCCGCGCGCGTTCATGCGATCAGTGCTGCGCGAAGGGCTCGCTCCCGCGATGCGCACCGATCCCGAGGTGTTCCGCGCGTTCGTGCGCACCTTCAACCTCTTGCTGCCGCCCGAGACGCTCATGAGCGATGCTGACATCGGCGCGCGCGTGCTCGCCGTGTGGAACGACAGAGAGAACCGCCCCCCGGAGCCCGTCCTCGGGCCGCCGCGCCCCGAGCTGCTCGGGGCGTTGGGGTTGGCTGCTTAGGTCGTCAGCCGCCCGCGACCGCAGGGATGATGCTGACCGTCTCGCCGTCAGGCACCGGCGTGTCGAGGCCCTGGAGGAAGCGCACGTCGTCGTCGGCGACGAAGAGGTTGACGAAGCGCCGCAGGTTGCCGTCGTCGTCGAAGATGCGGCTGCGGAAGCCCGGATGCGCCGTCTCGAGGCTGTCGAGCACCTCTGCGAGCGTGGCGCCTTCGACCTTGACCTCGGACACTCCGCCGGTCGCCGGACGCAGCGTGGTGGGGACTCGCACGGTGACACTCATGGGTGCAGCAGCGTAGCGGCCGTCCCCGAGGACTCCTCCCCCGCCGCCGACCTCCCAACTCGGGTGCGCGAGCGCGCAACAGCGCGTTGTCACACCCGAGTTCGCCGCCCCCACTCGGCCCGAGCCGCGAACTCGGGTGCACGGACGCCGCAAGGCGCTTCCTCACACCCGAAATCGAGCGGCGGCCCGACGGAGGTACACCTGCTCGACGGCACGCAGAAACCGATCGGGTCGGTCGAGATCGTTCCACACGGCGTACATCACCTCCCAGTCCTCGACCGTGAGCCACGCATCGCGCATGTGATCGCGCCGGGTGCGGCGGACTCCGGCATGGGCCTTCGCGCCTGAAGGCTCCACGGCCAATCCCACCTCGGGCCACGCGAGGTCGAGGTACGCGACACGGGAGCCGCCCGTCTCGTGCACCTCGTGCTGTCGTACCGGCGCCGGGAGCACTGAGCCCTGAAGCAACCGCTCGACGAGTCGTTCGAACCAGCTATCGGGAACGAGGCCAGCGCGGTCAGGGAGGTCGAGGACTCGTCGTAGCGCTGCGGTGCCGCTGGGTCCGGGACGATCGACTCGATCGAGCGTCTCGCGGATCCATCTCTCGCTCACCCCGCGCCGAAGCGCGTCGTCGAGCGCTTGCTCGAGCTTGTCCGGCTTCACGACGGCTCCGAGATCGCAAAGTGTGCGGGCGAGGTTGGTGCAAGCAATCGCGTCGACAGCCATCCGATCCTCTCGCGCAAGGATCGCTCGGTGAACCGTGAAGCCTGTGATCAAGTGATGTTGGCTCGGACGCACCGTCACCGCGAGTGGGCCTTCCGCGAACCCATCGAGCCCATGAAGCGCGGCCGCAGCTTCGTGCGACACCACGGCGCCCGCACGAGCGAGCGTCGCGACCATGAGCTGCTGGCGCCAGCTCCGCGGTGCCGTCGTGAAGACGAGCACGCCGGGGACAGGCTCGGACAACACGCCCGACCGAAGTCGCGTCGCGGCCATGCGTGCGGTGAACCCGAGTGAGGCGGCCTGGCGTCTGCCGAGAGCGCTGTGCTGCGAGGCCGCGAGCGCAGCCACAGCGCGCTCGGCGCCGGCTGCATCCATGTCCGCGTCAGCCTACGAAAGGGTGCGACATTCTTCGGAATAGGGGCTGATCACCGGCCGTTGGCGGTACGGATGAGCATGACCACCGCCTTGCAGGAGGGCCGGCCGACAAGGGACCATTGCGCCGTGCCAGCCCCCGTGGTGCGCGCGTTCCACTATCGCGACTTCGACCTCGCGCGCCTCGTCGAGGCGAAGCACGACACCACGATCTCGGTGTGCCTGCCCGCGCGCGACGAGGAAGACACGGTCGGCACGATCGTCGACCTGATCCAGCGCGAGCTCGTCGTGCGCAGGCCGCTCGTCGACGAGGTCCTCGTGATCGACGACCGCTCGGTCGACGGCACCGCGAAGCGAGCCGCAGATGCCGGCGCTCGGGTCGTGAGCACAGAAGACGTCCTCCCGGCGTTCGACGACCTCGGTGGCAAGGGTGACGCGCTGTGGCGATCGGTGTTCGCGGCGGAGGGCGACATCATCGTGTGGTGCGACGCTGACATCCGGAACTTCGGCGCGCGCTTCGTGCTCGGGCTCGTCGGCCCGCTGCTGACCCGCAACGACATCGGGTTCGTGAAGGGCTACTACGACCGACCGCTCGACGGTCGCCACGGCGAGGGCGGCCGCGTCACCGAGCTCGTCGCTCGCCCGCTCGTGTCGTTGCTGTTCCCGCACCTGTCGACGATCGTGCAGCCGCTCGCAGGCGAGTACGCAGGGCGTCGCGAGATCCTCGAGCAGGTCCCGTTCGCCACGGGCTACGGCGTCGACCTCGCGCTGCTCATCGACATCAGTGCCCGCTTCGGGATGGAGACGATCGCGCAGGTCGATCTCGGCACGCGCGTCCACCGCAACCGCTCGCTCGACGAGCTGTCGCCGCAGTCGATGACGATCATCCAGACGGTCCTCGGACGCGCCGGCGTGTCGCTGCCGCACGACGGACCCGCCCGGCCGCTCATCAGGCCCGGAGCGGAGCCGGTGCTGCTCCCGACGACCGATCGGCCACCGCTCATCGAGCTCCCGACATACCGCCGACGGAGCGCCTGACCGCAGCGATACGCTGCGGTCGTGGGTCAGCTCGAACCGCGCAAGCCCCAGCAGCCGGAACGACCGTCGATCGGCGCGGGCACGATCATCGTCGGTGTGCTCGCCGTGCTCGGCGCGTTGTGGGTGCTGCACTTCCTCACCGGTCTCGTGTTCACGGGCATGAAGCTCGCGCTCATCGGGATCGTGGTGTACGCCGCGGTGCGCCTCGCGATGGGCCGCGACCGCCGGTGAGCCGCTAGCCCTTCAGTCGCTCCGCGACCGCCTCTTCGATGCACCAGAGCGTCTCCTTCATCGCGCGCTCTCGCCCGAACCGGGCAACAAGCGAGATCGCGTCGATCACCTCCTCGCATCCGTCGAACACCTCGCCTGCGACTGCGAGCACCGGCACGCCGAACGACGCCGCGAGCTCGACGACACCGCCGACGACCTTGCCGTCGAACGACTGCTCGTCGACGAAGCCCTCCCCCGTGACGACCAGGTCGGCATGCTCGATCGCATCTGCGAGCTCGGTCTCTGCTGCGACGAGATCGAAGCCCGACACGAGGCTTGCGCCGATGGCGGCGAGCCCTCCCGCGAGCCCTCCCGCAGCGCCCCCGCTCTCGAGGCCACGCACGTCGACGCCGTAGTCCTCGAGGTAGATCTGCGCGAGCCGCTCGAGCCGGCGGCGCAGCAGCTCGACCTGCGCGGGCGTCGCGCCCTTCTGCGGACCGAACACCTCGGCCGCGTCGATGAACAAGGTGCGAACGTCGCACGCGACGAGCATCTCGACGCCTCGCAAACGGGCCGGCGGGAACATCGCCCGGAGCGCACCGAGGCCCCCGTCGGTCGTGGCCGAGCCTCCGACACCGACGATCACTCGCTTCGCTCCCCCCTCGAGCGCAGCCGCGATCAGCTCGCCCGTGCCGTGCGTCGATGCGGCGATCGGATCGTTGCCCTCCGCACCACCGACCAGCGCGAGCCCCGACGCCCGCGCCATCTCGATCACCGCGGTGCCGCGTGCGAGGCGCCACTCCGCATCGACGGGATCGCCGAGCGGCCCCATCACGACCGTGCGGCGGTTCGGCCCTCCCAACGCGTCGAGCGTGCCCTCGCCTCCGTCGGCCATCGGCCGCGTGTCGCACGAAGCACCGACGCGCGCCGCGCCACGGCACACCGCGGCGGCAGCATCAACCGCGGTCGCGGTGCCCCGGAACTTGTCGATGGCGGCGACGACGCGCACGCCGACATGCTCGCACCCCTCACTCGGGCAAGCGCCACCGGTAGGGAGCGACGAGGGTGTTGACCGACTCAGGCCCCCACGAGCCGGGGGCATATGCCTCGACGGGCGGCGGATTCTCCAGCAGCGGCGTCGAGATCTCCCACAGCCGCTCGACACCATCCGACCGGGTGAACAACGCCTGGTCGCCGAGCATCGCGTTGAGGATCAGGCGCTCGTAGCCCTCGAGGTTGTTCGACGCGGCCCACGAGTCGGTGTAGCGGAACTGCATCGCGACCTCGGCGAGCTGCATCACCGGTCCCGGCTCCTTCGTGAGGAAGCTCGCGCTGATCGATCCGGGATCCTTGAAGTCGATCACGAGCTCGTTGCGACGCGAGCCGTGCGTCTCGACGAGGTCGATGGGGAACATTTTGAGTGCGGGACCGCGGAACCCGAGCGTGATCACCTGCCGGTTCTCCGCCAGGCTCTTGCCGGTGCGGAGATAGAAGGGCACGCCGTGCCAGCGCCAGTTCTCGACGGCGGCCTTCAACGCGACGAACGTCTCGGTCTGCGAGCGCTTCGAGACACCCTCCTCGTTGCGGTAGCCCTTGTACTGGCCCCGCACGACGTCCGCGGGGTCGATCTCGGGCATCGAATCGAAGACCTTCGACTTCTCGTCGCGCAGCGCCTTCGCGGTCAGTGAGGACGGTGGCTCCATCGCGACGAACCCGAGCACCTGCAGCAGGTGCGTCACGACCATGTCGCGGTACGCGCCCGTCGCGTCGTAGAAGGCCGCGCGACCCTCGATCGACAACGTCTCGGGAACGTCGATCTGCACGTAGCTCACGTGGTTGCGATTCCAGATCGGCTCGAACATGCCGTTCGCGAACCGCAACGCGAGGATGTTGTCGATCGCCTCCTTCCCGAGGAAGTGGTCGATGCGGAAGATGCACGACTCGTCGAACACCTTGTGGATCGTGTCGTTGAGTGCCCGCGCGCTCTCGAGGTCGTAGCCGAACGGCTTCTCGATGATCACGTGGGCGTCCTGGTTGAGGCCGCTGGCGCCGAGCATCGTGATCACCGAGCCGAAGGCCACCGGTGGGATCGCGAGGTGATGCAGCAGCCGTGGGGCGCCACCGATGGCTGCCCTGGCCTTCGCGACCGCGTCGAGCAGCGGCTTCGGGTTGGCCGGGTCGGAGGAGCCGAAGTCGAGCGAGGCCTCGAACGTCTTCCACGTCTCACCGGTCGGCTTCACGATCCCGAACTCGCGGATCGAGTCCTTCGCGTGCTTGCGGAACTGCACCGCCGTGATCGCGAACTGCGCGGGCGACGTGCCGATGATGCGATAGCGCTTGGGCAGCAATCCCGCGGCCGCGAGGTGGTAGAGGCCGGGGATGAGCTTGCGCTTCGCGAGATCGCCTGTCGCGCCGAACAGCACGATCACGTGG
>DATKAS010000132.1:0-15927 GCA_035497855.1 Acidimicrobiales bacterium | reverse complement strand
CGCGAGCGCTGCGGCGTAGCAGAGCGCCGCGACGATCGTCGTGACGGTGAAGCCGAACACGAGAGCCAGCACGGTTGCGAGCGCGGCGGCGACGACCGACGCGAAGCCGTTCGCGGCCCATGCGAACGGCACGCCGCCGGGATGCAGGGCCTCGTACCGGCGGAGGCCGATCGGCATGGCCATCCCCATCAGCAGCCCGAAGGGCGCGAGCAGCACGACCGTCACCGCGACCCGGGTGGAGAACTCCGCCGAGACCATCCCCTCGACGAGGGAGGGGAGGAAGAACGCCGACGCCCCGATCAGCAAGGTGGCCGCGGTCAACGAGATCAGCAGGCCGCGTCGCTCATTCGACCACTTGGTGCTGAGCCACGAGCCGACCCCCGTGAACGCGAGCAGCGACGCGAGCACGACCGACAACGAGTAGGTCGGGTATCCGAGCATCAGCACGAGGCGCTGCACGAACACTGCCTCGACGAGGAGGTATCCCAGCCCGATGAACACGAAGTAGGCGAGGGCTGACGGCGGGGGTCGTGTGATGTGCCGAGCGAGCAGCAGCGGCACGACGTAGCCCAGCACCGACAGCACCAGGATGACGACGAAGGTCAGGAACAGGATGAGCACCGGGTCGACTGCGTACGAGTAGCCCTTCATCTGCTGTCCGACGTCGCCCAGGCGCTTCATGTTGAAGAAGAACGGACGATCGTCCGTCGGCGGGCACACGTCGAGCTTGTAGCTGTGGCAGAACGCGGTGGGGCTCGCGGCAGCGGCGAGGTCGGCCCACTCGAGCTGATAGGGGCCACCGGGCGCGAACGCGACCCCTTCGCCGCGCTCGGCCGCGAGCTTCTTGATCTGTGCGAGCTCGTCGGGCGTGAACGGCTCGTTCTTGACGAGAACAGTGCCGAAGAGCGCGTCGAACAAGTCGCGTCCGAGCACCACGACCACGTTCTGCTCGGGGTGCTCGACACCGTGGCGACGCAGCGTCTCGAGGGCGAGCACGGTCGCGCGCAGTGCCTCATCGCCGACGAGCTGATGTCGCCGCGTGACCGCGAGGATGCCGTCGGGCGCGAGGTGGTCGAGGTATTCCTGGAACGCCTCGACCGTGTACAGGTTGTTCTCGCTCAGCGCGTAGGCCGCCGCGCCGCCCGCACTCAGCGAGTCCGTGAAGCTGATCTGGATCTGGTCGTACAGCCCGCGCCTCGCAAGGATCGAACGTCCGTCGCCGATCGTCGTGTGGACGCCGGGCAGCGTGTACGGCGACCCCGAGAACACAGCCATCTTGTCGTCGACGATCTGCCGGATGCCCTCGTTGAGCTCGATCACGTCGATGTCGTCGACGCCTGACGACCGGAGGTTGTGGATGTCTCGTCCACCTCCCCCGCCGATCACCAACGCCTTTCCGGTGCGACCGAGCTCGCTCGGGATCGTCTGCGGACCGAGGTGGAGGACCTGCCAGTCGGGTGATGGCTGGCCGCGCGAGTAGTTGATGACCGGCGCGCTCACGCGGTCGTAGAAGACGAGGCCGAAGGCGTCGGCCGTGTTCGGGATCACGCCGATCACCCGCGACAGCGGCGTCCACACCTCGGAGCGGATCGTGCCGGCGAGATCCAGCCCGGGCACCGGCACGGTGATGAGCGAGGTGAACGGAGCGACGAGCAGCACCACGGCGGGTACGACCAACGAGAGACCTGCCCACCGGCGGGCGCGCAGGTCCGGCGCGATCGCGACAGCGGTGACTGCTGCGAGCAGCCCGAGCGCGACGACCAAGTGCGGTGGGTTGATCATCCAGATCGCCGGCACGACGGCGAGGGCACCGAGGCCCGCGGCGAGGAGGTCGACGGCGTAGATGCGACCGACGACCTCGGCGTGCGCGCGAATCGCCATCGCGATGACGACACCCGCTGCGAACGATGGCAGCGCGGAAACGATGCACGCCGCGCTCATCGCGAAGACGAAGTGCGGTGACAGCCCGTCGCTGTAGTCGAAGTTCAGGCGCACGATGACGACCGGCACGAGGGTGAGCGTCACCGCGAGCACGGCCGCCCACCCCGAGAGGAGCACGCGCAGCGCGAAGCGATTCGGCGGAGGCTGGCGCAGCGACACGTAGAGCCCGCCCGCGCCCGTGCCGAGCAACGCGAGCGAGATCGCCAAGAAGCTGAAGTGGTAGAAGACGAGCGCGGCGAGGATGCGGGTCAGGAGCACCTGCAGGGCGAGCGTCGAGAAGGCCACGACTGCGACGACGAGGAAGGTCGACGGGTCGGGTTGTCGGGGCGTCGGGGAGGTGGTCTCACCCTCATCGACCGCCGCCGTCTTCACGGCGGGTCAGGGTAGAGGCAACACTGATGCGGATGGCCACCGCCACGTTGCTCCTGTCGTGCCCCGATCAGAAGGGTCTCGTGGCGACGATGGCCGACTGGGTGTACCGGCACCAGGGCAACATCGTCCACGCCGACCAGCACACCGACGCGAGCGAAGGGGTGTTCTTCCAGCGGATCGAGTTCGAGCTCGAAGGCTTCGACCTGGACCGCACCGAGATCCTCCCCGCGCTCGATCCACTCGTCCAGCGGTTCTCTATGCGGTGCGACGTCCGCTTCTCGGACGAGCGGCCGCGGGTCGCGATCCTCGTGTCCAAGCAAGCGCACTGCATGTACGACCTGCTCGCGCGCTGGCGGATGGGTGAGCTCGACGCTGACATCCCGCTCGTTGTGAGCAACCATGCGGATCACGCCGATGTGGCTGCCCATTTCGACGTGGCGTTCGCGCATCTGCCCGTGGCCCCAGAGACCCGGATCGAGCAGGAGAGCGCGATCCTTGCGCTTCTCGCCGAGCACGACATCGACCTCGTCGTGCTCGCTCGCTACATGCAGGTCCTGTCGTCGGGCTTCGTGGCGAAATACCCGAGCCGCATCATCAACATCCACCACTCGTTCCTGCCTGCGTTCGCCGGCGGGCGTCCGTACCACCAGGCTCACGACCGAGGCGTGAAGCTGATCGGCGTCACCGCGCACTACGCCACGGCCGAGCTCGACGAGGGCCCGATCATCGAGCAGGACGTGGTGCGGGTGAGCCACCGTGACAGCGTCGAAGATCTCGTCCGCAAGGGACGAGATCTCGAGATGATCGTGCTCGCGAGGGCGGTGCGCGCCCACCTCGCGCACCGCGTCCTCGTCTATGGGAGGAAGACGGTCGTCTTCGACTAGCTGGCGATCGCACTCAGCACGTCGAGCTTCGCAGCCCGACGAGCGGGGAGGATCGCTGCAGTCAATCCAGCGAGCGCCGCGATCACCACGACGACACCGAGCTGACCGACTGGGATCACGAACTGCGTGATGCCCTGCTCGGCGAGTGCGTGCACCAGCGCCCAGCCGAAGAACATCCCGATGCCGAGACCGAGCGTGGTGCCCAGCATCGCGATGACCACGGCCTCCCAACGGATGGTGGCTCGCACTTGCTTGCGGCTCATGCCGACGGCCCGGAGCAGACCCAGCTCACGCGTGCGCTCGAAGATGCTGAGCGCCAGCGTGTTGCCGATGCCCATGAGGGCGATGATCACGGCGAGGCCCAGGAGCGCATAGACCATTGTCAGGATCTGATCGATCTTCGCCTGCATGCTCGCCTTGAACTCGGCGAACGTCTGCACCTTGGCGAGCGCGTAGCCCTTGGTCTCTGACTCCACGATCGAGCGAGCCTCGGCCTGGCTCACACCGGGCGCAGCCTTCACGAAGATCTTCGTGTCGAACTGGTCGGACACGTTGGCGTCGAACGCCTCGGTGCTCACGAACTGCTTCCCGACCCATTCGTCGGCGTCGGTGAAGATCGCTCGGATGGTGAACGGCGTGGTGCCGGTCTTCGCGAACGTCACGGGGATCGTGTCGCCGAGCTTCCAGCCGTGGCTCTTCGCCGTGGTGTCGAGGACGGCGATGCCGTCTGCACCGAGCTCGGTCACGTCACCGGTGACAGTGCCGAGGTCTGCGATCTGGCTGATCGCATCGACCTGGAACGCTTCGAGCATGCTCGGGCGACCGTCGACGAGCGTCGGCGTGTTGCGCAGGCCCAACACAGCGGAGAGCTCCGGATGGGTGCGCAGTGCCGCAGTGAGATCGGGCGAGAGGCCACCTTCGTCGAACAGCCCCGAGTCGATCACGAAGTCCGTGTGGAGCTTTCGATCGGCGCTGTGCGAGAACGACTGCTTCGTCGAGGCCGCGAAGATCGTGATGAAGGCGACGAGCCCGACGCCGATCATCAACGCCGACGCGGTTGCAGCAGTGCGCTTGGGGTTGCGCATGGCGTTCTGACGAGCCAGCGAGCCGGTGGTGCCACGCAGGCGAAGGGGAGCGCCGAGCACCCGCACCGCCGGGCGTGCGACCAGGGGTCCGAGCACGGCGATGCCGACGAATACCGCGAGGCCGCCGAGCAGGACCGGCGCGACGCCCGACCCACTCAGACCCGCCGCGAGGGCGGCGACACCGACGCCAGCGATCGCGACGCCGACGACCGTCCGCTTTCTCGAGCTGCGCCCGGCTTCGAGGTCCTGCGCCCGCATCGCAGCCACCGGCGCGACCTTCGATGCACGACGAGCGGGAAGCCACGCCGAGCCGACGGTCACGCCGACGCCAGTCAGGAGAGCGGTCACGACGGTCTTCGAGCTGACGACGACCGCGCCGCCGGGGATCTCGAAGCCCATGACACCGAACAGCGCCTTGATGCCGGCGGCGACGCCCAGGCCGGCGAACAGGCCGAGCACCGATGCGACGAGGCCGACGACGATGGCTTCGGCGATCACCGAGCGCCGCACTTGCTTGCGGCTCGCGCCGATCGCCCGCAGCAGGGCCATCTCACGCGAACGCTGGGCGACGATGATCGAGAAGGTGTTGGCGATGATGAAGGCACCGACGAGGATCGCGATGTCGGCGAACACCATGAGGAACGTGGTGACGAAGCCCATCTGCTTCTTCGTGTCGGCCTGCTGCTCCTTGGTGATCTCCGCACCCGTGAGTGCCTCGGTGCCCTTGGGGAGCGTGGGCCTGATGCGTGAGACGAGCTCGGACTGCGACGTGCCGTCAGCGGCGAGCACGCGGATCGCGTCGACCTGACCGGGCTGCGACAGCAGACGCTGCGCAGTGTCGGAGGCGAACAGGCTCGCCTGCGTGCCGCCCATGCTGTCAGCGGTGCCGAACTTCGCGATTCCCGTGATCGTGAAGACCTCGGGTGCGCTCTTCGACAGGATCGTCACCTGATCGCCGACGTGGAGCTTGCCCGCGTCAGCCGTGTGCTTGTCGATCACGACGTCGCTCGGCGCACTCGGTGCCTCGCCCTCGACGACGTGGTACGGGTTGAGCTCGGGGATCGTCGTCCACGAGGCGCCGATGGTCGGCGCGCCCTGTGCGGGGTTGCCGAGCACCTTCCCGTCCTTGCCGACGATCTGCGCGTAGCCCTCGACGTAGCTCGCCACGCCGGCGACGCCCGGCACGTGCGAGATCGTCTGCGCGAGAGACGCGGTGATGCGAGGCCGTACGACGCTCACGTCGTTGGTCACCTCGCTCGAGGAACGCACGTAGGCGTCGGTGCCTTGGTTGGCGTTGGCGAGAAGGCCGTCGAAGGTCTTCCCGAGCGTGTCGGTCAGCACGAGCGTGCCGGCCATGAAGGCGACGCCGAGCATGACGGCGAGCGCGGTGGTGATGAGGCGGAGCTTCTTTGCCCGCAGTGACGTGACGGTGACCTTCCACATGGCCTTACTCTCCGAAGCTCTTGATCCGGTCGAGCACGCGCTCGGCGGTCGGGTCGGGCATGTCGTCGACGATGCGGCCGTCGGCGAGGAACACGGCGCGGTCTGCGTACGACGCGGCCGTCGGGTCGTGGGTGACCATCACGATGGTCTGGCCCATCTCGCGCACCGCGGTGCGCATGAACGAGAGGATCTCGGCGCCGGTGTGGCTGTCGAGGTTGCCGGTCGGCTCGTCGGCGAAGATGATCGCCGGCTTCGACGCGAGAGCTCGTGCGACGGCGACGCGCTGCTGCTGGCCACCCGAGAGCTCGGTCGGCCGATGGCGCAGGCGCTTGGTCAAGCCGACGGTCCGCACGACCTCATCGACCCAGGCCCTGTCGGGCTTGCGGCCGGCGAGCGACATCGGGAGCGTGATGTTCTCGGCGGCGGTGAGCGTCGGCACGAGGTTGAACGCCTGGAAGATGAAGCCGACGTGATCGCGTCGGAGCTGGGTCAGGCGCTTGTCGTCGAGCGTGCTCAGGTCGACCGCGCCGATGAAGACGTGGCCGGACGTGAGCGTGTCGAGCCCCGCGAGCGTGTGCATGAGCGTCGACTTGCCCGAGCCCGAGGGGCCCATGATCGCCGTGAAGCGGCCGGGAGCGAAGTCGACCGTGACCTCGTCGAGCGCGCGGACCTGCGCCTCGCCGTGGCCGTAGACCTTCGTCGCCTCGACGGCCCGAGCCGCAGCAGCAACGGTTGAAGGAGCGGTGGAGGGGGGTTCGAGGACGGTTGCAGTAGTCATGGGTCGACGATGCGCTCGTCGGGCCGCAGAGTCGTCTGGCCTCAGAGTGATCTTCGATGCCTCGCGAGGGGGACCCTGCCGGGGCATGTCCGCCTGGAGGATGACGCGGCCATCCGCCTCCAGACAGATGCCCTGACCAGGCCGTCTTCGTACAGTGACGGGGTGAGCGAGCGGCCGCTGCGATTCCGTCGCCTTCAGGCCGTCGACCCGAAGTGGGTCGACGTGACGCTCGCGATCGTCGCCGTCGTCGTGATCGCCATCTCGATGGTCACGCAGGTCGATTCGCAGTACAAGGAGATGACCCCGCTGGTCGGCACGATCCTGTCGGCGACGGGCCTCGTGCAGCTGCTCCGCCGCAGCCACCCGCTCACCGGCTTGGTGCTCGCCGCGACGCCCGTGATGATCGTCACCTGCCTCGACTACGACGTCGCGGGCGCATCGGTCGCGTTGCTGCTGTCGATCTACGCGGTCGGCGCCTATGGCAAGCGGCTGCAGTCGTTGCTCGGGATCGCCTACGTCCTCGGGATCATCCTCGTCATCTGGCTCGTCGGCACTCCGGAGTTCGACTCGGGCCAGGCCCTGCTCAACACGGCGATCTTCACTGCGGCATGGATGTTCGGCGAGAGCATGGCGACGCGGCGCAAGTACCTCGCCTCGCTCGAAGAGCGCGCTGCGCTGCTCGAGGCGGATCGCGAACGCAAGGCCCATCAAGCCGTCGTCGACGAGCGCCGCCGGATCGCACAGGAGCTGCACGACGTGGTCGCGCACGCGATGAGCGTCATCGCCGTGCAGGCCGGTGTCGGCGCGCATGTCATCGACACCAACCCTGATGAGGCGCGTAAGTCGCTCGCGGCCATCGAAGCGACGAGCCGTGAGGCGTTGCAAGAGATGCGTCGGATGCTCGGCGTGCTCCGCGAGGAGGGGGATGTCCGCGGCCTCCTCACCGCAGGCCCGAAGAACGCGGATGTCGACGCTCTCATCGCGAAGGTTGGCGCTGCCGGAGTGCCCGTGACTGTTCGCTACGAGGGCGATCGGAGCAGGCCGATCCCCGCGAGCGTTCGCCTCAACGCCTATCGCATCGTCCAAGAGGCGCTCACGAACGTGGTGAAGCACGCAGGCAAGGCGTCGGCCGTGGTCACCGTCGGCAACACGCCGGGACTCGCATGGGTCGAGGTCGTCGACGACGGTCGCGGCGTCTCCGCCGAACCGTCGACCGACGGCACGGGGGCCGGGCTGGCCGGGATGCAGGAGCGCGTCGCCCTCTTCGGTGGCCGGCTCGAGACAGGCCCGCGGCCGGGTGGTGGCTTTCGGGTCGCGGCCTACTTCCCATTCGACGAGCAACCGGTCGCGACGACGGTGGACTCATGACGCTCCGGGTCGTCGTGGCCGACGACCAGGCACTCGTCCGGGCCGGTTTCAAGGTGCTGGTGGACTCGGAGGAGGGCTTGGAGGTCGTCGGCGAGGCAGCCGACGGGGACGAAGCGGTGCAGGTCACGTTGCGCACGCGTCCCGATGTCGTGCTCATGGACGTGCGCATGCCGGTGTTCGACGGGATCGAGGCCACCCGCCGCATCACGGCAGCCGGGTTGCCCACTCGTGTGCTGATCCTCACGACGTTCGACCTCGACGAGTACGTGTACGAAGGGTTGCGCGCGGGGGCGAGCGGGTTCCTGCTGAAGGACACCCCGCCTGCGCAGCTGCTCGACGGTGTGCGCCTGGTCGCCGCGGGCGAGGCGCTGCTCGCGCCGAGCGTGACCCGTCGCCTCATCGAGGAGTTCGCGCACCGACCCGAGCCCCGCTCGACGGCGAGCGTCGACCTGACCTCGCTGACCGACCGTGAGCGCGAGGTGCTCACCCTGGTCGCTCGGGGCCGCTCGAACGCCGAGATCGCGGACGAGCTGGTGGTCGGACTCGCGACCGCCAAGACGCACGTGAGCCGGCTGCTCATGAAGCTCGACGCTCGCGACCGCGCACAGCTCGTGGTCGCCGCGTACGAGTCCGGCCTCGTAGCGCCGGGATCGGCGTAGCCGGCCGAGTACGATGCCTCCCACCCCAGGGAGAGGTGCCAGAGAGGCCGAATGGGGCGCCCTGCTAAGGCGTTGACGGGTGCAAGCTCGTCCGTGGGTTCAAATCCCACCCTCTCCGCCGGATCTGACGGAATTCTGACGGCCCGGTTGCGCCTCGGGGAGGTCGCGGGCTAGACCCACTCCTTCCAGACCATAGGTCCCGTGCCGGGAGCGGTGGTCGGACGCCAGTCGTGAGCTCCCCCACGACGACAGGTTGTCCGGCGACGCGGAGCGCCACCCGGCGGGAGGGAGAACCAGCACGCAATGATCCGTCGATCCGCGCGCCTCCACAGGAGGCGTCGCTGGCGGCACAGCCGCAACGTGTTCCGGAGGCGCGAGCCGCTCCCCCGCGTGCCGCTCCCGATCCTCGTGGTCGCGGTGCTGCTCACGGTCGCGGCGCTCGCGCTCCAGGGCACGCGCGGATCCAAGTCCGGCTCGCAGGACGTCGCCGCGGTCGGCCCCCAGCTCGCGGTGTTCTCGATCAACGCGAGCCAACCCTCGATCGACGAAGCGTTCCCGTTCCCCTCGTCCTCGGTCGACCCCGTGCCCAGCTCGACGCTCGTCGAGCTCGCGGCAACGACGGCGCCGACCACGGAGGCGGTCTCGCCCCCGTCGTCTTCGGTGAAGGCCGCCACCACGACGGCAGCGAAGCGCGCTCCGGTGTCTGTTGCATCGACGGCGACGACCACCACCGAGGTGACGACCACGTCGACCGCGGCGGTCGCCACGACTGCCGTCGCACCCCCGGCGACGGAAGCGAGCTCGACGTCATCGGCGCCCGTCGGTGACGGCGAGCCTCCCGGCGCGCAGCCGCTGGGCGAGTTCACCGTGGTCTGCTACGTGATCGTGGGCACCACGTATTCAGGTGAGCCGACCGGTCCCAATGTGGTGGCCGTCGACCCGCGGGTCATCCCGATGCACACCAACCTCTGGATCGAAGGGGTCGGCTACCGCACGGCACTCGACATCGGCGGCGCGGTCAAGGGCAACACGCTCGATCTCTGGATGACCTGGCCGGACTGCAAGAAGTTCGGCAAGCAGCACCTCGACGTCTACAAGGTCTGACGTCTCGCGCTAGGCAGCGGCGTGCTCGTGCTGCTTGGGATGCCACGTGCCGCGGTTGCCGCACCAGCACTCCCAGTCGAGCTCGAGCCCGTCCGCGGTGTTGCGCATCGCGACGATCTGGTCGATGTCCAGCAGGACGAACCCGCTGTCATGCGAGTCGCATTCCACGAAGAACACGGCTGCCTCCTCCCGATGCTGGCGCGAAGGACCGCGCGCGACTGATCTGTGCGGCGTGCTCGTGCGCGTGGGCTGCGTAGATCGCGAGCCAGGTCTCGACCGAGTAGGGGCCACTCTCGGTGTGCGTGCCCGATCGCGCCCAGTCGCGATCATCGAGGCAGCGCAGCAGCTCGGTGGTCGCAGCGCGCACGCTCTTCAGCACGGCGAGCGACGCGGCGACCGGGCGGTCGTAGTGGAGGCGACGGGCGAACTCCGCCTCGTCGTAGCCGTAGATGACCGGGTTGTCTTCTGCGAGGAGCTTGCGAAGGCGGATGTACGACGTCGTCTCGCTGTCGGCGAGGTGATGGACGACCTCTCGTGCCGACCACTCGTTCGGGAACGGTCGTGCGTCCAGCTCCGCCTCCGTCGCGCCGGCGAGCGCAGCAGAGACGACGCCGGGACCTTCGCAGTACTGATCGATGAGGGCGAGGCGCATCTCGTGATCCATGCGGCGATGGTGCGCCCGGAGGGTGCGCCCGACGAGTGGCAGGACTGCCCATATGCGCTAGATTCCTGCCATGCGCAGCGCCACGACCAGGTCGGCCAAGCAGCACTCGGTGGCGGTGATCGTCGCCGACCACGCGTCCGTCTTCGAGCTCGCGGTGCCCTGCGAGGTCTTCGGGCTCGACCGCTCCGACATGGGCATGCCCACGTATCGGTTCATGGTGTGCGGCTTGCACCGCGGGCCGCACACGACGAAGGGCGACCTGTTCACGATCGACCCGCCGTACACACTCGACGATGCCGAGCGCGCCGAGACGATCATCATCCCTGCGTGGGATGTGAACGAGCCGACGTCACCTGAGCTGTGCGCGGTGTTGCGGCGTGCGCACGCGCGAGGTGTGCGCATCGCGTCGCTCTGCTCAGGCGCGTTCGTGCTCGCAGCGGCCGGGTTGCTCGATGGCCGGCGCGCGACCACGCACTGGATGTGGGCCGACGAGCTCAAGCGCCGCTACCCGCAGATCGACGTCGACCCGTCGGTGCTCTACATCGACGAGGGCAACGTGCTCACCTCGGCCGGCACCGCGGCGGCGATCGATCTGTGCCTGTACATGGTGCGGCAAGACCACGGTGCCGAGGTCGCCAACGTCTTCGCGCGGCGGATGATCGTGCCACCGCATCGCGAGGGTGGGCAGGCGCAGTTCGTCGAAGCGCCGGTGGCCGCGTGCGATTGCGACGATCTCGCCGCGACTCTCGATTGGGCGGTGCACCATCTCGACGAAGAGCTCACGGTGGACCAGCTCGCCGCGCGGGCGCGCATGTCGCCGCGCACGTTCGCACGTCGGTTCCGTGCGTCAACGGGGACGACGCCGTTGCAGTGGCTGTTGCAGCAGCGCGTCCTCGCCGCACGCCGGATGCTCGAGACGAGCGACCTCTCCGTCGATCACGTGGCCGAGCGCTGCGGGTTCGGCGCCGCGTCGACGTTGCGCATGCACTTCCGACGCATCACTGGCACCACACCACAGGCATACCGCTCGAGCTTCCGCGCCGCTTGAGCGTCAGTCTCGCGAGGTCTCGTCCTCGTGGTCGTAGATCTCAGCGCTCTCGCCCCCATCCGGACGCGGGATGCGCTCGCCGATCAGCCACGCGAGGTCGTGCCTCCCGGGGTGTTGGATCACGATGCGCGCCGGGTTCTTGCGCGTCGTGTCGATCGCGAGCACTTCCTTGTCGGCGTACACGGCCCATAGCTGGCGGAAGCCCTTGCGGTTGCGCCAGGTGAAGTGTCCGGTCGCCATGCGGCCGGGCCAGTAGCCGCCACCGACTCGCCAGCCCAGCTCGGTCTTGAGGGAAGCGACGTCCGTGACGCGGGCGTCGGTGATCTCCGACATCGGGAGGTGGATGCCCTTCGAGAGCGCGAGCCAGCGATCAGTGCCGGTGATCGTCAGGTCGATCGAGTCGTCGTGGACGACCAGCTCGATGGCCACTCGTCGAGCCTAGGGTGGTCGGCATGGGCGCTGATCTCGACCTCGACCGGTTGCAGGCTCGGCGAGCCGAGCTTCGTGACCTCTACCTGAAGCCGCGTGGCGACCGAGCAGAGTCCACGGCTCGCGGCGTGCACCATGTCGCGCTGCTCAGCTCCGACGTCGAGACGACGATCCGCTTCTACCAGGACCTCCTCGAGTTCCCGCTCACCGAGCTGTTCGAGAACCGTGACTACAAGGGCAGTACCCACTTCTTCTTCGACATCGGGCACGGCAACTCGCTCGCGTTCTTCGACTTCCCCGGCCTCGACCTCGGCGACTACGCGGAGGTGCTCGGCGGCCTCCATCACCTCGCGATCTCGATCCCGCCCGACACGTGGACTCGGCTGAAGCAGAAGCTCGACGATGCAGGGGTGAAGTACGACCACATCAGCGGCTCGTCGCTCTACTTCCGTGATCCGGATGGAGCGCGGCTCGAGCTGATCAGCGATCCGCTGGGCGAGATGTACGGGCATTCGGTGGGATAGAGGGAGGCGTGCTCCCGTAGACTGTCGGCTCCACAAGCGCTCGTAGCTCAATGGATAGAGCATCTGACTACGGATCAGAAGGTTGGGGGTTCGACTCCCTCCGAGCGCGCTGACTACCCGTGATCCGCGCCAGCAGGTCGGTGTCTTCCGGGAACTCTGCTGCGTGGACCAGCGCGAGGCCTTCGGCTCGCTCGCGGGTGCCGGCAACGACCAGGCCGGCGATCTCCACCACCTGTCGGTGGCGTCGGGCGGCGGTCTGCGCGTGCCGCTGCGCGGACGCGAGGTGGCTGTGGGCTTCAGCCGTCTCGCCGGCGGTGCTGGCCATCACCGCACGGAGGGCGTCTGCGATCGGGTTCATGCCGTGACGATGCGTTGGCGCGCTTACTCATCGCTGACCCGACGCCGCTGACCGACGCCGTTGACGACCAGTACCGTTCATGGGCGTGCGGGTCGGGCTACTTGGCGGACTCGAGGTCCGTGATGCGGATGGTCGGGACATCTCGGTCCCGTCGGGCAAGCAGCAAGCGCTCCTGGCCCTGCTTGCGATCAATGCCGGACGTGTGGTGCTCGCTGAGCACGTCGTCGACGCGTTGTGGGGCGAGCATCCGCCGCCTCGGGTGCGGAACGGTTTGCAGGCTCTGGCATCAAAGCTCCGGACCGCGCTCGGTGCCGGCGATCTCGTGGTCATGCGGGGCGGTGGCTATGTCCTCGACGTGCCCACAGATGCCGTTGACGTGCGTCGCTACGAAGACCTGGTGGCGGCCGGCCGAGCAGTCGCGGGCGACGACCCGCAACGGGCGGTCGCGCTGTTCGTCGAGGCCGACGCCCTCTGGCGCGGCGGCCCGCTCGCCGACTTCGCCTATGAGGAGTTCGCGCAACCCACGATCGCCCGGCTGACGGAGCTGCGTCTGGCGGTGATCGAGGAGCGCATCGATCTCGAGGTCGCGCTCGGCCGCGTCGACGACGGCATCATCGAGCTCGAAGCCCTCGTTGCCGCCTACCCCTTGCGGGAGCGGCTGCGCGGCCAGCTCATGATCGCTCTGTACCGCGCGGGGCGGCAGGCCGACGCGCTGCGCATCTTCCAAGACGGACGCGACGTTCTCATCGAGGAGCTCGGACTCGAGCCGGGGCCGGAGCTCCGACGCCTCGAAGCCGCGATCCTTACGCAGGACGCGGAGCTCGACGCACCCCTGTGGAGCCGCACCCTCACGCCGACGCCACGTCGACGGGGAACGATCCCGGAGGCGCTCACACCGTTGATCGGGCGCGGCGAGGAGCTGCGCGAGCTCACGCAACTGGTGGCGGACAGTCGCTTCGTCTCGTTGATCGGCCCCGGCGGCGTGGGCAAGACGCGGCTGGCCGTGGAGGTCGCGCGTGCCGAGTCGAGCGCGCTGGCCGACGGCGGCTACCTCGTCGAGCTCGCACCGGTCGGCGATCCGGCGGCGGTCGGCGCCGCGATCGCGGCGGCGCTCGATGTCCCCGATGCCGGGCGCCTCGCAGAGCTGATCGGGGACCGCGAGCTGGTCATCGTGTTGGACAACTGCGAACACGTCATCGACGCGGCTGCCGCCGTTGCCGAGGATCTCCTTCGCCGCTGCCCTCGTTTGCGGCTCATCGCGACGAGTCGTGAAGCGTTGCGGGTCGGCGGTGAGACGGTGTGGCCAGTGTCGCCGCTCGACCTCGCGGCGGCCGAAGCCTTGTTCCTGTCGCGGGCGCAGGCGGCGGGCGCCGCAGTCGACGCGTCCGAACCGAACCTCGCGCTGATCACTGACATCTGCGCGCGCCTCGACGGCTTGCCACTGGCCATCGAGTTGGCGGCGGCGCGAAGCCGTGCGCTCCCGCTGCAGCAGATCGCGTCGCGTCTGAACGATCGCTTCCGTCTCTTGACCGGCGGTTCGCGCACGTCACTCCCGCGTCAACAGACCCTGCACGCAGTCGTCGATTGGAGCTACGAGCTGTTGTTCGACGCCGAACAGCGCGTGTTCGAGCGGCTCTCCGTGTTCCCGGGTGGGTGCGATCTGGCCACCGCCGAGTCAGTGTGCGCCGACGCCAACATCACGTCCGCTGATGTCGCCGACGTTCTGCAGACGCTCGTCGACAAGTCGCTTGTCATCGCGCAGCCGTCACGCGACAGCGTTCGCTACACGCTGCTCCAAACCTTGGCGCAGTACGGCCAGGAGAAGCTGACCGCGCGCGGCGACGCGCAGCGAATGCGCGATGCGATGACCGCTCACTTCGCAGCGCGGTCCGCGGAGGGCAAGGCCGCGTTCACCGGCCCGACGCAGCGTGAGTGGCTCATGATGATGAACGCGGAGCAGGGCAACCTCCGCGCTGCGCTCGAGTGGGCCATCGCCAACAACGACGCTGAGACAGCGCTGATCATCGCCGGCGGATCGAGCTGGACTCACTGGCTTGCCGGGACGCAGACCGAAGGCATGCGCTGGCTCGACGACGCATTCGCGTGCACCGGCTCGGCCACCGAGCAGACCCGCGCGCTCGCGTTGACCGGCCGCGGGATGCTCTGGCTCGTCGCCGGTGACATCCCCGCCGCGGATGTCGATCTGAGCGAAGCCCGCGAGATCTTCCGACGCACTGACGACCACGACGGGTTCGCGTTCACGATGTCGTTCTACGCAGAGACGGCGCGCATGTCCGGCCGCGTCGACGAGGCCCGCGCGCGCCGAAACGAAACCCTCGGCGCCTGGCCCGACGAACCGAACGATCCCTTCATCGCCGGCGTTCGTGCCTTCTCGCACGCGATCCTCGCCGTCCTCGACAACGACCTCACGACCGCCGAGCACCACTACCGCACCGCGGCCGACGGGTTCCGCGCCGGCGACCGACCAGTGCTTCTGGCGATCACGCTCGGCGTCCTCGCCGACTTGGACGAACGCAACGCTTGCTACCACGACGCCGTCGAGGAGCTCGAAGAAGCCGTCGAGCTCGCCGAAGCCGTCGGCATGCGCGGCTTCGTCGGATCGCTGTACTCGCGCCTTGCATGGTCCCTCCTCGAGGAAGGCGACATCGCCCGCGCCGAGGTGATGATCGAGCACGCCGTCGAAGCTGGGCGACGCCTGCGTAGCTCGCACATCATGTTCCTCGCCCACGCGGGGTCGGCGCTCCTGCACCGGCTCCACGGGCACAACGACGAAGCCGCCGCGGCAGCCAGCGACGCGTTGCGCATCCACGAGACCGAAGGCCCGAGCCGGGTCCGCAATCGCATCGATCCCGACTTCGAGATCGCCTCGATCCTGGCCGTGTGCTGCACGCTCTTGGCGGTCATCGCGGTCGAATCGGGCGAACGCGACCGAGCCGCCGATTACTTGGAACGCGCCGATCGGCTGCGCGCCGAGGTCGGCGCGCCTGTCCCGAAGTTCCAGGTCAGCGACCTGGAAGAGGCACGTTGCGCGCTGGTCTCGACTTGAGTAAGCGGCGGCCAAGCCCCCGGTAAGGGGTGCAGCAGATCCTGGTCCTCGTCCGCACGGTGCGGACCTGATCCAGGAGGACTTCGATGAGCGCATTCCTGTACCGCCTCGGCCGCAACTGCGCCCGACACCCGTGGCGCGTGCTCGGCGTTTGGCTGGTTGCTGCGGTCGCGATCGTGGCCCTGCAAGGTGCCGCGGGCGGT
>DATKAS010000131.1:0-7826 GCA_035497855.1 Acidimicrobiales bacterium | reverse complement strand
CGCTACCGAGGGATGAGAGCGTCACCTGGCGGTACATCGGCGCCCAGACGTTGCAGACCGATGAGAACCGCGACGCCTGCGCCTCGGCGACGGTCTTCTCGGCGGGCTCGATCGTCAGATCTGCGTTGGGCCCGGCTTGCGTGCTGACAGTCGGGTAGACGTAGAAGCAGTCGACCGGCTTCAGCTGCGTCGCGGGTGGCTCCCCGGGCACCATGGACACGGTGTTCGTCGGTGAGACCGTGGTGCTCGCCGTGCTGGCCTCGCAGGGATCGCCGGTTGCGCCCGGCCGGCACAGCCAGACGGTCGTGCTCGCGGGTGCCGTCGTGCTCTCGGACGCCGTCGTCGTCGGGGAGCTGGGCGCGCTCGTGGCGCCGGACCCCGAGCAAGCGGCGAAGGCCAGCGCCCCCACCGCCACTGTCACCATCGGGCGGCGGAGCCGCCGCTCGGGGGCCACGAGGCGACCGTACCTTCGTGTCGACTCGACATGAGCGCGGCGGCCCCGAGCGCGGCATCATTCGCCGGATATGAGCGGTGGCCGGCAGAAGAGCGTCGTCTTGATCCTCGCCCGTGAGCTCGCGGCCAACATCGCGACGCCGATGCTCGTGATCGACGACGTCGGGACGATCGTCTTCTTCAACGAACCCGCCGAACGAGTGCTGGGTGCGACCTTCGCCTCGGTCGGCGAGGTGACGGCGGCGGAGTACGACGCGCGGTGGGCGACGACCGATCCCGAGGGCAACGAGCTCTCGCTGCAGCGAGGCCCGCTCGCCAAGGTGGTCTCCGAGCACACACCTGCACACCGCGTGATCCGCGTCCGAGGCCTCGACGGGGTGTGGCACACCATCGAGACGACCGTCTATCCGCTGTTCGCCAGCGCGACGAGCTTCGTCGGTGCGGTCGGCGTGTTCTGGGAGCTCGGCGGCGAGTACGGGCCCGCGTCGCGTGTGTCCCCGCAGTTCACCGAGCAATGAGGATCCGGGTCTGGGGGACGCGCGGATCGCTTGCTGCTCCCGGCCCGCGCACGGTGCGCTACGGCGGCAACACCTCTTGCGTCGGCGTGACCCTGCGCGACGGCACCCCACTCGCACTCGACGCCGGTTCGGGCATCCGTGAGCTCGGCGTCGACATCGGCGCGTCGCCCCACCGACCAGTGCACGTCCTGCTGACCCATCTGCACATGGACCACCTGCAAGGGCTCGCGTTCTTCGCGCCGCTCTGGACCGCCGGGGTCGACGTGCACGTGTGGGGTCCTGCGTCGACGACCCGGAGCCTCGCGGAGCGCGTGGCCACGTACATGTCGCCGCCGCTCTTCCCGATTCACCTCGACGACATCCCCTCGAACCTCGTGTTCCACGATTGCCCCGACGAGCCGTTCACGATCGGCAGCGCGACCGTGACGGCGGGCTTCGTGTCGCATCAGGGTCCGACCGTCGGCTACCGGATCGACGAAGACGGACGCTCGGTCTCGTACCTGCCCGATCACGAGCCGGCCATCGGCGTCGATTTGAGCAGCCTCGGCACCGACTGGCTGTCCGGTTTCGAGCTCATGCGCGACGTCGACGTGCTATTCCACGACGCGCAGTACTTCGACGAGGAGTACCCGAGTCACGTCGGCTGGGGGCACTCTGCGGTCAGCCACACGGTTGCGCTCGCGCGGCGTGCCGGTGTGCACCAGGTCGTGCTCTTCCACCACGACCCCGCGCACAGCGACGCCGACCTCGAGCGCATGCTCGCCATCGCACGCGCCCTGTGGCACGACGCGCCGAACCCGCCGGTCCTCGCATACGAAGGCATGGAGGTCGTGCTCGAGGACGATCAGGTCGTCGTGCGCAGCCGGTAGAGGTCGCGGAGCACGCAGATCTGCGTGCCGTGGTGGCTGACCTCGTTGAGGATGGATGCGACGATCTGCGCTCCCGTGGCCATCGGCCCCGGCCCGCCGTAGCCCCAGAAGCGTGTCGGCTGCTCGAGCTGGTCGTCTGTTGCCGAGTGCAGTGCGGCGTCGAGCGCGCGCCACCCGGTCCGCATCGTCGTCACCGCTTCCTCGGCCGAGGTGAAGATCGGATGAGCAGCGATGTACGGCGAGGTCCAACCGCTCTCCGCGGTGTGGGTTCCACCGAAGAAGTCGAGCTCGGCAGCCCGTCCCGGCAGGGACCCGATGTGCCAGAGCAGCCAACCTATCGACGTCATCGGCTCGATGGCCTTGCCCTCGATCGCTGCCATCACGAGCTCGACGTCGAAGTCAGCCGCGAAGGCCCCCGTGACGAACGGTGTCGCGGTCGCACACTCGCTGACCGGATGGACGGACCACGCGCCTTCGGTCGGCTCCCAGAGCAGCTCGTCGTCCGTGAGGCCGTCCCACGCGCGTCGGAGCGTGTACAACTCGATGAAGAGCATCATCTCGAGGAGCGTCTCGGCGCGCTTCCCGGTCACACGCGGACAGTAGCCACGGTCACCGCAGCGAGCGTCGCTCGTACGACGATCGCGCCCACCAGTAGCTGCCGAGGGCGATCGCTGCGCACCAGGCCGTCGTCGCGATCGCGCTCGAGGCGTCGGGGCTTCCGCTGAGCAAGCCGCGGACGGTGTCGATGAACGGCGTGAAGGGCTGGTGCTCGGCGAACCATTGGACCGCGGGCGGCATCGAATCGGTCGGCGCGAAGCCACTGCTGAGGAACGGCAGGATGACGAGGAACATCGGGGTGTTGCTCGCCGACTCGACGGACTTGGCCGCGATGCCCAGCGCGACGGTCAGCCACGTGAGGGCGAAAGCGATCATCGCAAGCACTGCGAGGGCAGCGAGCCACTCCATCGCGGTCGCGGACGCTCGGTAGCCCATGGCTGTCGCGACGGCCACGACGGCAGCGATGCCGAGCGCGGTCTGGATCATGCTGCCACCGACATGTCCGGCGAGCACCGCCGTGCGCGAGATGGCCATGGTGCGGAACCGGGCGATGATGCCTTCGGTCATGTCCATCGCCACGAAGATCGCGGTTCCCTGCGCGACCGCGGCGATCGCGATGACGAGGATGCCCGGCACGACGTAGCTGAGGTACTCGGCGCGACCGCCGGTTCCCGCGTCGAGGCCGTTGCCGAGCGTGCCGCCGAGCACGTAGACGAACAGCAGCAGGAACACGACCGGCATGGCGATGAGCATCACGGTCACCGACGGGTAACGGAGCAAGTGCTTGAGGTCGCGGCGGAGCATCGTGGCTGAGTCGCTGACGGTGTGTGTCGAGGTCGTCACCGTGAGACCTCCTTCTGTCGAGAGGTGAGGGCGAAGAACACGTCGTCGAGATCGGGCGTGTGGATCGAGAGCTCCTTGACGTCGATCGCCGCGTCGTCCAGCTGCTCGAGCACTGCGCGCAGCGACGCGACGCCGCCGTCGCTCGGGACCTGCACGGTGAGAGCGCCTTCGTCCCGAACTGCGTCCTCGAGGACCTGCGTCGCCTCCTGCACATGCGCCAGCGCGTCGAACGTGAGGAGGATGTGGCCGCCGGGGATCCGTCGCTTCAGCTCCGTGGGTGTGCCCTCGGCGACGATCTTCCCGTCGTCGAGCACCGCGACCCGGTCGGCGAGCTCGTCTGCCTCGTCGAGGTACTGCGTCGTGAGGAAGATCGTCACGCCGCCGCGGACCAGCCCTCGGATGATCTCCCACATCGTGTGCCGGCTGACCGGGTCGAGCCCGGTGGTCGGCTCGTCCAGGAAGATGATGCGGGGGTCGCCCACCAACGTCATGGCCAGATCGAGCCGACGACGCATGCCACCGGAGTACGTCGAGACGGGCTTGTTCGCCGCTTCGACCAGATCGAACTGCTCGAGCAGCCTGGTGGCGCGCCGCTGTCCGGCGCTCCGTCCGAGGTGGCACAGGTCGCTCATCAGACGCAGGTTCTCCGCGCCGGTGAGGAGGCCATCGACGGCCGCGAACTGGCCCGTCATGCCGATCATGCGGCGCACGCCGTCCGGGTGGCGCACCGCGTCGTGCCCGCCGACCCGGACCTCACCACTGTCCGGCGCGAGCAGCGTCGCGAGGATCTGGATGATGGTGGTCTTGCCTGCTCCGTTCGGGCCGAGCAGCGCGAAGACCGTGCCTTCGGCGACCGTCAGGTCGATGCCCTTCAGGACTTCCATGTCACCGAAGGACTTGCGTAGCCCCGTCGTGGCGATCGCGCTCACGACGATCTCCCGGAGGATCGGAAGAGGGTGATGTCGCCCACGGAGGTGTGTGCGTGCAGCTCGACGACCTCGTCCGTCGATGCTGGCCCGCTGGTCGTCTCGAGCGAGCTGTGGATCCGCCCGAGGTTGCTTCTCACGTCGAGGTTCACTGCCGTGCCGTCGGCGATCCCGCACGACAGGCTCCCGGCAGCGGTGCGGAGCACGGCGACGCCCCGACGCACTTCGCCCACATCGATCGAACCAGCCGCTGTCTTCGCGTCGACCGATGCATCGGCTCGACCGATCGAGATGGTTCCGTTGGCGGCCTTCACGCGGACGTTGCCGGTCACATGGTCGATGGAGGTCCCGCCGTTCGAGTTCTTCACGGTCGCCTCGCCGTCGACCGTTCCGACGCGCAAGGCTCCGGAGCCCGTAGCGATGTCCGCGTCGCCTCGCACTCGATCGACGTCGGCGTCTCCGTATCCCGTCTTCAACGCGAGTGGACCCACGTCGTCGACACGGATGCTTCCCATCGCTGTCTTCACTCGACACCTGTCGATCTCGCCTTCGACCCGGATGTCGCCGAGTGAGGTCGAGGCCTCGAGCGTCGACCCGGTCGGCACTTCCACGCTGACCTGCACTGAGCCGCTCTTGTCGAACGGGGTGAACCGTCTCCAGCTCCTCGGTGAGATGACCGTCAAGCGACCATCGACGTAGTCGACTCGCGTCTCTTCGGCGGCCGTGACATCGGCCGACTTGGATTCGTTCGTCGGCCGCACGGTCGCGACGGTGTCGGTGCGATCGCTCGCGGTGATGCGCGCGTCGCCGACCGCGAGATCGATGGTGATGTCGATGGGTTGCGGTGTGTCGAAGGAATTCATGGTTGCGTGCTCCTTCATCGGGCCCATCCGGAGAGTCGCTGTCCGCCGTACGGGCTCGCGGTCGTCGGTCGGGGGTCACGTCGGCGCCCGTCGAGGGCGCTCGCCACTGCCCGAACGAGCCACGCGTTCACTGACAACCGGTCGTGTGTGGCCGCCACCTCGACCTGCGTCTTCAAGCTCTCGGGCAGTCGGAGTGTGACGCGCGAGATCTCACCCTCGCTCTCGTCGGCGGGCGGCGTGCTGGCTTCGCCGCCCTCGTCGGGAGGAGCCGGCAGTGCCGGTGCGACGACCTCGAACTCCGGGTCGCGGCCGCGCAGTCGCACCGACACCGACCCCGGCGCCAGCTCCGTCGTGATCTCGGCGGCCGCCGCGGCGAGGGCGTCGAGCAGCACCAGGCGGACCATCCCATCGAGGTGGGGGGCCAACCGCTCGGCCAGGGCACGAGCTTCGTCGCCACCGAGCTCGGCGGTGGCAAGGAGCTGCTGCTGCAGCTCCTCCACGTAGGGTGACATCTGCATGACGTCATTATGACGTCATTGATGCCGTCTCGCAAGGTGCCGTCGGTCACCACCCCGGAGGATGTCGAGAATGACGAGCGGGCTCCGTCCGAGGAGTGCACCGCGGCTGACCCCAGTCGCCGCCACACACGGAGGACACCATGGCCAAGTACCTGTTGCTCAAGCACTACCGGGGCGCACCGGCACCCGCGAACGACGTCCCGATGGACAGGTGGCGCCCCGAGGAAGTCGAGGCCCACATCGAGTACATGCACGACTTCGCTGCTCGGCTCGAGAGCACCGGCGAGTTCATCGACGGGCAAGCGCTCGCGCCGTCCGGGATGTGGGTCCGCTACGACGGCGAAGGACGGCCGCCGGTCACCGACGGGCCGTTCGCAGAGACGAAGGACTTGATCGCGGGATGGATGGTGATCGACGTCGACACCGAGGAGCGCGCGATCGAGCTCGCCGGTGAGCTGTCCGCCGCACCTGGTGCGGATGGCAAGCCGATCCACGAATGGCTCGAGCTGCGACCGTTCTTGACCGCGCCACCGACCGTCACGCAGTGACCGTTGACCCCGCCGAGATCCGCGCGCTCGTCCCACGCGTGCTGAGCGTCCTCGTCCGCCGCGGAGCAGACTTCGCGACGGCCGAGGACGCCGTGCAGGAGGCGTTGATCCGCGCGCTGTCGGCATGGGAGCGCGAGCCCCCCGCCGATCCGACTGGATGGCTCGTGACCGCCGCGTGGCGATCGTTCCTCGACACGGCGCGATCGGACGCGGCGCGCCACGACCGCGAGGCGCGGTTCCAGATCGAGCCTCCCGCTGGGGCCGTTTCGAGCGTGGAAGACACGTTGCACCTGTACTTCCTGTGCGCCCATCCCGACCTCACGCCGTCCTCTGCAGTGGCACTCACGCTTCGAGCGGTGGGCGGTCTCACCACTCGCCAGATCGCGCAGGCGTACCTCGTCCCCGAGCCGACGATGGCGCAGCGCATCTCCCGTGCCAAGGCCACAGTGAGCAGGGCCGATCTCGATCGTCCGGGCGACGTGCGCACAGTGATGCGCGTCCTCTACCTCGTGTTCAACGAGGGCTACTCGGGCGACGTCGATCTCGCGGCGGAAGCGATCCGGCTCACGCGACAGCTCGCCGCGGTCGTGGACGACCCCGAGGTGCAAGGGTTGCTCGCGCTGATGCTCCTGCACCACGCGCGTCGCCGGAGCCGCACGCGACCGGACGGCGCGATCGTGCCGCTCGCCGAGCAAGACCGGAGCGAGTGGGACACAGCGCTCGTCACCGAGGGCGTTGCCATCGCGCAGGCCGCCCTCGCTCGCGACCGGCTCGGTGAGTACCAGGCGCAAGCGGCGATCGCCGCGCTGCACGCCGACGCGCGGCGAGTGGAAGAGACCGACTGGGTGCAGATCGTCGAGTGGTACGACGAGCTGCTTCGGTTCTCCGACACGCCCATCGTGCGGCTCAACCGTGCGGTCGCGGTCGGGGAGGCCGACGGCGCACCCGCGGGGCTCGCCGCGTTGGCCGAGATCGACGAGCAGGTGCCGCGGTGGGAAGCGGTCGCTGCACATCTCCACGAGAAGAACGGCGACCTCGAGCTCGCCGCTGCGCTCTATGGCGAGGCGGCTCGCAACGCTCCCAACCTCGCGGAGCGCGACCACCAGATGCGTCAAGCCGCGCGGCTCAACCAACAGCTCCGCGCCGACACCTGAATTCTCGGTCTGGCCGGTACCATGGCCTGGTCGCCGACCCAGCTGGGTTGGCGCGGCCTGAAGTGCGGGTGCCTCGTGCCCCCATGGTTTCCTGCTCGATGAGCGTGCAGCCGCAGCATCCACGGCCTCCTCGCTCTCGAAAGGAACATCCTTGTCCCGCAGGCCCCAGCAACCCCGGCCGCCCGTCCCACCCCATTCGGAGTCGTTCGCGGCGTTGGGAGTGCCCGCGCCGATCGCGACGGCGCTCGCCCGAGGTGGCGTCACCTCTCCCTTTCCCATCCAGTCGGCGACGCTGCCTGACGCGCTCGCCGGTCGCGATGTGCTCGGCCGTGCCCGCACCGGCAGTGGGAAGACGATCGCGTTCGCGGTTCCAGTCGTGACCGCGCTGCTCACCGACGACCACCGACGCACTCCGGGTCGGCCCGGCGCGCTGGTGCTCGTGCCGACCCGCGAGCTGGCTGCGCAGGTCGCTCGCACGATCGCGCTGCTCGCCGACGGGGTCGGTCTGCGGTGCGCCACGGTGTTCGGTGGCGTCGCGCAGGGCCCGCAGGTCGCAGCGCTGCGCCGAGGCGTCGA
>DATKAS010000130.1:0-11022 GCA_035497855.1 Acidimicrobiales bacterium | reverse complement strand
TTCGGCGTGGTCTAATCCCGACTTAACTGATCGGAAATATAATCTACGTCCTGGCCCCCTCGTCCACCCCAGCGAAAGGCCTTCCGCGGATGGCCGACACGGCGATCGCCACAGCTCCTGAGCTCGCACCGCTCTCCCCCGCGCCGCGCGCCTTCGCGCCGGCGGCGGCGGTGCGCCTCGACGCCGTGACCAAGGTGTACGGCACAGGCAAGGCCAGCGTGGCGGCCCTCGACACCCTGTCGCTCGACGTCGAGAAGGGCAGCTTCACCTGCATCGTCGGGGCCTCGGGGTGCGGCAAGACCACACTGCTCAACCTGATCGCCAGCCTCGACCAGCCGACGAGCGGTCGCGTCGAGGTCACCGGCCGCAGCGCGCTGATGTTCCAGGAGTCGGCGCTCTTCCCCTGGCTCACCGCCGCCGGCAATGTCGAGCTCGCGCTGCGGCTCCAGGGTGTCGGGCGCGCCGCTCGACGCAAGCGGGCGGCCGAGCTGTTGGGCCTCGTGCACCTCGGCGGGTTCGCGACGAAGCGCCCGCACGAGCTCTCCGGAGGCATGCGCCAGCGGGTCGCGCTCGCCCGTGCGCTGGCACAGGACGCCGACGTCCTCCTGATGGACGAGCCGTTCGGTGCACTCGACGCGATCACGCGCGACCTCCTCCACGACGAGCTCGAGGGTGTGTGGCGCCACACCGGTCTGACGGTGGTGTTCGTGACCCACAACGTGCGCGAAGCAGCGCGCCTCGGCGATCGGATCGTGCTGCTCGCGAGCCGCCCGGGCCGACTCGCCGCGGACTTCCCTGTCGATCTGCCGCGGCCGCGGCGCATCGAAGATCACGGCGTCACCACCATGGCGACGCGCGTGACCGAGCAGCTGCGCCGGGAGGTGGCTCGTCATGGCCACGGTGCTTGAGCCCGCCGCGTCGGTCGACGACCAGATCGCATCACAGCTCGCGGGCCTCGACGCGCTCGAGCAAGCAGCCACGGGTCCGTCGGTCTCGTTCATGCTCCGCGCCTGGCGAGCGGTGTGGCCGAAGCTCGCTGCGATCGGCATCGCGCTGTTCGCATGGCAGTGCGTGGTGTGGAGCGGATGGCGGCCGACCTACGTGCTGCCCGGCCCCGTCACGGTGCTCCAGCGGTTCTGGTCGGATCTGGGCGAGCCCGAGACGTGGAAGGCGATCGCCACAACCATGCGCCGTGCGGCCACAGGGTTCGCACTCGCGGTGCTCGTCGGTGTCGCGATCGGACTCGCGGTCTCGCGGTTCCGATCGCTGCGCACCGCGGTGGGCTCGCTCATCACGGGCCTGCAGACCATGCCGTCGATCGCCTGGTTCCCGCTCGCCCTCCTTCTGTTCCGGCTGAGCGAAGCCGCGATCATGTTCGTCGTCGTGATCGGGGCCGCGCCGTCGATCGCGAACGGCCTCATCAGCGGCATCGACCACGTGCCTCCGCTGCTCACCCGCGCGGGTCGAGTGCTCGGTGCGAAGGGGTGGACGGCGTACCGGTACGTCATCCTCCCCGCGGCACTGCCCTCCTTCCTCGGCGGGCTGAAGCAGGGATGGGCGTTCGCGTGGCGCAGCCTCATGGCCGGCGAGCTGCTCGTGATCATCGCGAACCAGCCCTCGATCGGGTCGCGGCTGCAGTTCGAACGAGAATTCGCGGACTCCGCCGGGCTCATGGCCGTGATGCTCCTCATCCTCGTCATCGGCGTCACGGTCGACGCGATCGCGTTCTCCTCGCTCGAGCGCACGGTGCGCCGCCGCCGAGGACTGGGCGCGTCATGACGCTCTACCCGGTGATGCTGAACGTGGCCGGCCGCGAGTGCCTCGTCGTCGGCGGTGGCCGGGTCGCGCGTCGCAAGGTCGAGGGTCTGGTCGCGGCAGGCGCGCGTGTGACGGTGATCGCGCCGGAGGTCGATGAGAGCATCGACGCGCTCGCTGTCCGCGTCGAGCGCCGCGCCTACGAGCGAGGTGACGCCGCCCGCTTCCGGCTCGTGATCACCGCGACCGACGACACGGCCGTCAACGCTGCGGTCTTCGACGACGCCGAGGCGGTCGGCGTGTGGGTGAATTCAGCGGACGACATCGAGCACTGCTCGTTCACGCTCCCCGCGATCCATCGCGACGGCGCTGTGACGGTTGCGGTGTCGACCGATGGGCAGAGCCCCGCGTTCGCGGCGTGGCTTCGCGACCGCGTGCGCGACACGATGCCGGTCGGGCTCGGCGCCGTCGCCGACGCGCTCGCTGCTGAGCGACGCGACGTCCACGCGCGCGGCGCGACCACCGAAGCACTCGACTGGCGCGCCCGCATCGACGACCTGGTGGACGACGCGCAGACCGGCATCGTGCATCTCGTGGGCGCCGGCCCCGGTGACCCCGAGCTGCTGACACTCCGCGCCGCTCGGCTGCTCGCAGCGGCCGACGTGGTCGTGCACGACGCTCTCGCGGACACACAAGTGCTCGACCTCGTGCCCGATGGCGTGGAACGGATCGACGTCGGAAAGCGCCCCGGGCGT
Source organism: Acidimicrobiales bacterium (assembly GCA_035497855.1). Taxonomy (GTDB): domain Bacteria; phylum Actinomycetota; class Acidimicrobiia; order Acidimicrobiales; family DATKAS01; genus DATKAS01. The sequence continues at coordinate 8,512 of DATKAS010000130.1, read as the reverse complement.
CCCGTGCCGCAAGAGCTCATCAACGACCTCCTCGTCCAGCTCGCGCAGCGGCACCGCACGGTCGTGCGACTGAAGGGCGGCGACCCCTTCCTGTTCGGTCGCGGCGGGGAGGAAGCGCTCGCGCTGCGCGATGCAGGCGTGCCGTTCGAGGTCGTCCCCGGCATCACGTCGGCGATCGCGGCGCCGGCCGCCGCGGGCGTGCCGGTCACGCAGCGGGGTGTGTCCGCGAGCGTCACCGTCGTCACCGGGCACCGCCGGTTCGGCGACGAGGACGAGACCGATTGGGACGCGCTGGCCCGCGTGGGCGGCACGATCGTGGTCCTCATGGGCGTGGCGGAGCGCGCCGCGATCGCTCGCCGGCTGATGGATGGCGGGCTGTCACCCGACACGCCGGTCACCGCTGTGCGCTACGGCACCCGCCCCGAGCAGGAGGTCGCCCGAACGACGCTCGGCGCGCTCGGCGACACGCCGATCGAGGCCCCGGCAGCGATCGTGATCGGTGCGGTCGCAGGGCTCGACCTGTCGATTTCACCCTTTTCGGAGCAAGGAACGCGGCGCCGCTCCTGAGTAGCGTTGGTCCATGGCCACCGAACCCGTGCTCGATTGGGCGTCGGACTACGACATCTTCGACGGCGACTACGTGGCGGATCCGACGCCGGTCTGGAGTGAGCTCCGCGCCAAGTGCCCTGTTGCGCACACCGAGCGGTGGGGAGGCTCGTGGTTGCCCACCCGCTACGAGGACGTCGTCACCATCGCCCACGACGTCGACCGGTTCTCGTCTCGTGAGATCACCGTGGCGCCTCGGGCCTACGCGCTCGACTCAGCGCCGAACGAGATCAAGGCGCCGCCGATCAGCAGCGATCCGCCCGAGCACCTGTGGGCGCGCCGTCTCATTCTCCCCGGCTTCTCGCCCAAGTCGGTCGCGAAGTACGAGGCGAGCACGCGCGACCTGTGCCGGTCGTTGATCGACGGCTTCATCTCGACAGGCCACGCCGATGCTGCCGAGAACTACGCGCAGCAGATCCCGGTGCGCGTCATCGCGCAGATGCTCGGCATCGACGAGTCGATGTCCGATCAATTCACGACGTGGGTCCGCGGTGTGCTCGAGCTCGGGTTGCAGGATCCGCCGCTGCGGCAGAAGTCGCGGGAGGAGCTCATCGGGTTCTTCGCCGCTGAGATCGCGAAGCGCAAGGAGAACCCGAGCGACGACCTGATCAGCGAGCTCCTCGCCGCCGAGGTGGACGGCCGACCAGTGCCCGACGTCCACATCCTCGGCACGCTCGGGCTCCTCCTCATCGCCGGCATCGACACCACGTGGTCGAGCATCGGGTCCTCGCTGTGGCATCTCGCGACGCATCCGGAAGACCGCGCTCGACTCGCCCGTGAGCCCGAGCTGATCCCCACCGCGATCGAGGAGTTCCTCCGCGCGTATTCGCCGGTGACGATGGCGCGCATCGTGAACGAGGACACCGACGTCAACGGCGCGTGCATGCATGCCGGAGACCGCGTGCTGCTCAACTTCCCCGCGGCGAACCGCGACCCCGACGCGTTCCCCGACGCCGACAGGGTGATCATCGACCGTGAGGTGAACCGCCACGTCGCGTTCGGCGTCGGCATCCATCGGTGCGCAGGGTCGAACCTCGCCCGCATGGAGCTGCGCATCGCGCTCGAGGAATGGCTGGCGCGGATCCCCGAGTTCCGATTGGCGGACGGGGCGATCGTCACGTGGGCGGGCGGTCAGGTGCGCGGCCCCCGGCAGCTCCCAGTGATCTTCCCATGAGGGTGTTCCCATGAAGGTGCGCGTGATCAACGATCAGTGTCAGGGCCACGGTCGGTGCTACTCGCTCGCGCCCGAGCTCTTCGAATCGGACGACTACGGCAACTCGGTCGTGCTCCACGACGGCGAGGTGCCCGCAGGTCTCGAGGACAAGGCGCGGCTGGCCGAGCTCAACTGCCCCGAGCACGCCGTCGTGATCGAGGGCTGAGCGCTTCGATCTCGATCGGACGTGCTGTGCTGTTCAGGCAGGAGCACTGGGAAGGGCTGACGGACGGCACGATCACGCTCGCGTTCCGACGCTGGACGCGACCGAACACGAAGGCGGGCCGCCGCATGCGCTTCCCGGGCGGCTGGCTGATGGTCGACGACGTGCGCGTCGTGGACGGCGAAACGATCACGAAGGCCGATGCTCGGCGCGCCGGCTTCACGAGCCTTGCCGCGCTGCGCGCGCAGCTCGACGAGCTCCGCGACGGGGACATCTATCGCATCGCACTGCGTTACGACGGACCCGACGAGCGCGTCGCGCTGCGCGAGAACGTCGACCTCTCCGACGAGGACGTCGCTGCCATTGCGGCTCGACTCGCGAAGATGGACAAGTCGAGCGCGCGTGGTCCGTGGACGTCGACGACGCTCACGTTGATCGCGACGAACCCCGGTGTCCGCGCGCCCGATCTCGCCGCGTCACAGGGGCTCGAGACGCTCGTCTTCAAGCGCGACGTGCGCAAGCTGAAAGCGCTCGGTCTGACGGAGAGCTTGAAGGTGGGCTATCGCATCTCGCCGCGCGGCCAGAGCGTGCTCGATCAGACGGCGCCGCCGTAGAGGTCGAGCGTGCGGGCCATGCCGCCGTCGGCCGAGATGGTCTCGCCCGTGACGAAGCGGGCGGCATCGCTCGCGAGGAACACGATCGTGTCGGCGATGTCTTCGGGCTGAGCCCACCGCCGCAACGCGGTCTGCGCTTCGATCTTCTCGATGACGCCGGGGACCGCCTTGTTGCGCGCCCACAGGTCGGTGTCGACGACGCCGGGTGCCACCGAGTTCACCCGGATCCCGTGCGGTCCCAGCTCCATCGCGAGCGAGCGAGTCGCGGCGTCGATCGCCCCTTTCGTCGCTGCATACGCGGCGCGACGCGGCGTGCCGACCACGCCGGACACCGACGACAGGTTGATGATCGAGCCAGAGCGGCGCTCGATCATGGACGGCAGCAACGCCGCGATGAGCAGCAGCGGCGCTCTCACGTTCACCGCGTGCATGGCGTCGATGAGATCGGCGTCGAGCTCGACCGTCGGCAGGCGCGCCGCGATGGCCGCGTTGTTCACCAGGACGTCGACGGCGCCCAGCGCGTCGAGCGCGGCGCGGGCCAACGCCGCCGGTGCCTCGACCTCGGCGAGGTCGGCGGGGAGCACGACCGGATCGTGCCTGAGCTCGCCCGCCACCGCATCGAGCGCTGACTCGTCACGTGCGGCCAGGGCGACGCGAGCACCGGCGCGATCGAGGGCGCGGGCAGTCGCCGCGCCGATGCCGCGGGACGCGCCGGTGACCACCGCGGTGCGGCCTTCGAGCGAGAACGGGTCCACCGTGCGATGGTAGGTGGATGGACATCGGAGTGATCTTCTCGCAAGCCGACAGCGGCACCGATCCCGATGCGATCCGTCAGTGGGCGCGCGACGCAGAGGACGCCGGGTTCGACCACCTCATGGCGTACGACCACATCCTCGGCGCGACGCCCGAGCGGCTCGGATCCGGACCCGTGGGCAGCTTCCCCTCAGCGCCGTACACAGCGGAGCACACGTTCCACGAGATCATGGTGCTCTTCGGCCATCTGGCCGCGATCACCGAGCGCATGTACTTCGTCACGAGCGTGCTGGTGCTGCCTCAGCGCCCGGCGGCGCTCGCTGCGAAGCAGATCGCCACGCTGCACCTCCTGAGTGGAGGGCGCATCCGTGTCGCGGTCGGTGTCGGCTGGAACTGGGCCGAGTACGAGGGTCTCGGCGCTGACTTCGCGCACCGCGTCTCGGTGCTCGACGAGCAGATCGACGTGATGCGCGCGCTCTGGACGCAGCCGCACGTCGAATTCGACGGGCGGTTCCATCACCTCGACGGCGTCGGCATCAACCCGCGCCCGCGTGGCCTGATCCCGATCTACATGGGGACCGGCGGCTCCGACGCTGCGCTCTTCCGCGTCGCATGCAAGGCCGACGGATGGATGCCACTCCTGCTTCCCGGCCTCGATCCGGTCGACTTCCCCACCGCAGCAGCCCGGCTCCGCGAGCTGTGCGCGCAGCAAGGGCGAGATCCCGACACGATGCCGATCCACGGACGCGTCTACCTGGCCGACGGATGGCAGCAACAGGTGGACGAGGCGCTCGAAGTCGGCGTCGAGTCGTTGTCGTTCGGCTTCCCGCGCCTCGCGATCCCCAAGGCCACCCACGCGGAGCACCTCCAAGCAGTGCTCGACGTGAAGTCGGAGATCGACGCCCTCGTGGGGTGATCTCAGCGATCTCGTAGGGATCTCACAGGGTTCTCGTCGACGGGCAGCGCAGCCTGCCTTCATGAGATGGCACACAGCAGCCGCGGCACTCGCGCTCACCCTCGTGGCGTCCGCCTGCAGCAGTGGCGGGAGCAACCGCCTCGTCGACATCGGCGCCGACCTGCAAGGCGTCTCCGGTCTGCAGGCCGAGGTGTACGCACAGGGGCTCACGAACGCGGCCGCGATGGCGTTCGACGCTGACGGCCATCTCTGGGTGGCGACCGCCGCGTACGACGACGGCGGCACGGACGCTGTCTACGTCATCGATTCGGCCGGCGCGACGCCCGCGAAGGTGATCGACGACGCGCACACGCCGCTCGGCCTCCTGTGGCACGACGGAGTGCTCTACGTGTCGCGCGCAGGCGGCGTCGACGCGTACACGGAGTTCGACGGCACGAGCTTCGCGGAGCACCACACGATCGTCACGCTGCCGGACGGCGTGGGAGAGGTGAACGGCCTCGCACTCTCGCCAGAGGGCCGCATCAGCCTGGGCATCTCTGCTCCCTGCGACTCGTGCACACCTGAGTCGGAGTACTCGGCGGCAGTGGTCTCGTTCCTCCCCGACGGCACCGACCTCCGCGTCGACGCGTCGGGCATCCGCGCGCCGGTCGGGCTCGAGTACTTCCCCGGGAGCGACACCCTGTTCGTGACGATGAACCAGCGCGACGACCTCGGTGAGGCGACGCCCGGCGACTGGCTCTCGATCGTGACGCCGGGACAGCACTGGGGCTTCCCCGACTGCTACGGGCAAGGCGGCACGGCCTGCGCGCTCGCTCCCTCGCCGCTTGCCGAGCTCGACCCCCACGCCGCGGTGAGCGACGTCGCCGTGGTGACGGGGCAGCTCGGCTCCGGCGTCGGCACTGCGGCGCTGGTCGCGGAGTGGGCCAAGGGCAGCGTCCTGCTCGTGCCGCTCAACACCGACGGCACGGCCGCGACCGGGACGGCCCGACCGTTCCTGACCGGCATCACGAGCCCCGTGGCCCTCGCGCTCGATGCGAACGGCGACCTGTTCACGGCCGACTGGGCGACCGGGACGGTCTACCGAATCTCGCCAACTTCACAGACGGCGCTTACGGCGCCCTGACATGGGCGCGGTGTGATGAGCACACCACACGAGATCGAGATGCGAAGGAGGTGATCACATGACGCTCAAGCAGCTCTTCGCAGCCGGAGCCATCGTCGGTGCCCTTGCAGTCGGCGGCGCCTCGCTCGCATCAGCGCAGGACAGCGGGTCGACCTCCACCCCCACGCCCTCGACCCAGTCCACGCCGAGCCAGTCGACGCCGCCGCAATCCAACATGAGCAACGCGAACTGCCCGAACATGGGTGGTGAGGCGCCGTCGGGCACTCCGTCGGCCAACGCGACGTCCGTCTGACGAGTCGACTCACTCACAACCGATCCGCCCCCGCGACGCGTGCCCAGGGATTTGCCCTGGGCACGCTTTGCGTCTCCCCGCGTTCGCCTTGACGTAACTTGACCCTCTTAGGGTGCGATTCGCGCACGACGTCGCAGGAGGCCCACCGATGTTCAACTTGCGCAACCGCAGCTTCCTGAAAGAGATCGACTACGAGCCCCGCGAGCTCCGTTTCCTGCTCCAGCTCTCCGAGGCCTTGAAGATCGCCAAGTACGCGGGCACCGAGGCCAAGCGGCTCGAGGGCAAGGAGATCGCCCTGATCTTCGAGAAGACGTCAACGCGCACGCGCTCCGCTTTCGAGGTCGCCGCGTTCGACCAGGGAGCCCACGTCACCTACCTCGACCCTTCTGGCTCGCAGCTCGGCCACAAGGAGTCGGTCGCGGACACGGCGCGAGTTCTCGGCCGCATGTACGACGCGATCGAGTTCCGCGGCAACCGCCAGGTCGACGTCGAGGAGCTCGCGGCCTACGCAGGGGTGCCCGTCTACAACGGGCTCACCGATGAGTGGCACCCGACGCAGATGCTCGCCGACTTCCTGACCATGCACGAGTCGAGCGGCAAGCCCTACGACGCGCTGTCGTACGCGTTCGTCGGCGACTGCCGCTTCAACATGGGCCGATCGCTCCTCGCTATGGGCGCGCTCATGGGCGCGGACGTCCGCCTCGCGGGCCCATCCGAGCTGCATCCGCCGGCCGACGTCGTCGGGATCGCCAACGACATCGCCAAGCGCACCGGAGCGCGGATCACGATCACGGAGGACGCGGCGAGCGCGGTCTCCGGTGTCGACTTCGTGCACACTGACGTGTGGGTGTCGATGGGCGAGTCCAAAGACGTCTGGAGCGAGCGTGTCCAGCTGCTCACGCCGTATCAGGTGAACAGCGCGCTGATGGAGAAGACGGGCAACCCGCGCGTGAAGTTCATGCACTGCTTGCCCGCGTTCCACGATCCGAACACCGTCGTGGGCAAGGAGATGATGGAGCACACGGGCATGACAGAGGGGCTCGAAGTCACCGGGGAGGTGTTCGAGTCGCCGGCGAGCATCGTGTTCGACCAAGCCGAGAACCGGCTGCACACGATCAAGGCGTTGATGGTCGCGACGCTCGGCGGCTAGGGGGAAGATGCGCATCCTCGTCGCGCTCGGTGGCAACGCCCTGCTGAAGCGGGGTGAGCCGATGACTGCCGAGGTGCAACGCTCGAACGTGCGGGCAGCAGCCGAGGCGCTCGCGCCGATCGCGTCGAGCCATCAGCTCGTGCTCTCCCACGGCAATGGGCCCCAGGTCGGCCTGCTCGCGCTGCAGGCGTCCGCGTACAGGGACGTTGAGCCCTATCCGCTCGACGTGCTCGGCGCGGAGACTGAGGGGATGATCGGCTACCTCATCGAGCAAGAGCTCGGGAACCTGCTGCCGTTCGACGTGCCGCTCGCGACCCTTCTCACGATGATCGAGGTCGATCCCGAAGACCCGGCGTTTGCCGATCCCACGAAGTTCGTCGGACCGATCTACGACGATGTCGCAGCCGATGCACTCGCGAGGGACAAGGGCTGGGTGTTCAAGCGAGACGGCGACAAGATGCGTCGCGTCGTGCCCTCGCCGGCGCCGAAGCGGATCTTCGAGCTCCGTCCGATCCGATGGCTGCTCGAGCACGGCGTGATCGTCATCTGCGCGGGTGGTGGCGGGATCCCGACGTCGTACCTCCGGGGCGAGCAACGCACGCTCGCCGGCATCGAGGCGGTCATCGACAAAGACCTCGCGAGCGAGCTGCTGGCCCGCGAGATCGAGGCCGATCTCTTCGTGATGGCGACCGACGTCGACGGCGTGTACGACGGCTGGGGCACGCCCGAGAAGCGGCGGCTCGAGCGAGTGACCCCCGAGGAGCTCCGGTCACGTGACTTCGCCGCAGGATCGATGGGGCCGAAGGTCGACGCGGCGGCGAGGTTCGTGGAGGCGACCGGCCACCGTGCCGCGATCGGATCCCTGCACGACATCGAGCAGATCGTGCGCGGCACGGCCGGCACAACTGTGGTGCCGACAAAGGAGGAGGGATGACCATGTCGGAGTTCGGCGTCCATTCCGAGGTCGGCAAGCTGCGGAAGGTGCTGGTGCACCGACCGGAGCTCAGCCTGCAGCGACTCACGCCCTCGAATCACGACGAGCTGCTCTTCGACGACGTGCTCTGGGTCGAGCGTGCGCAGTACGAGCACGACCAGTTCGTGGCGAAGATGCGCGCTCGGGGGGTCGAGGTCTTCCTGCTGTCCGAGCTGCTCGCCGAAGCGCTCGCCGCGGACGACGTCGTGCGCTCCCGGCTCATCGAGCTCGTGGTATCGGAGTACACCGTCGGCTGGTCACTCGTCGACGAGATCCGCGCGCTGCTCGCGGACCTGAAGCCGGATCAGCTCGCGAAGCACCTCATCGGTGGCCTCACGGTCGCGGAGGCGGGCCTCGACATGGCGCACGCGCGGAAGGTGTCGCTGATCGGTGCCGCGCTCGACGACCCGGGCGCGTTCGTCCTGCCCCCGCTCCCGAACACGCTGTTCACTCGCGACTCGTCGTGCTGGATCTACAACGGCGTTTCGGTGAACCCCATGTACTGGCCGGCGCGGCGTCGCGAGGCGTACAACGTCGCCGCGATCTATCGCGCCCACCCGATGTTCGCGAACGCCGACTTCTCGTTCTGGTACCCCCCGCAAGGGCCCGACGAGGCGTTCGAGACCGCGGACTTCGGGATGTCGTCGCTCGAGGGCGGCGACGTCATGCCGATCGGCAACCGCACGGTGCTCATCGGCATGAGCGAGCG
>DATKAS010000129.1:0-16916 GCA_035497855.1 Acidimicrobiales bacterium | reverse complement strand
TTCTTGCGCGAGCGGGGCTGGCACGAGGACGGTGAAGGGATGGTGCGTGACCTATGACCGAGCATCCGTGGAGGACAGCGCTGGTCACTGGCGCGTCGAGTGGCATCGGCGAGTCGATGACGCGGCAGCTGGCGAGCGCGGGCGTGCAGGTGCTCGCGGTCGCGCGGCGCGAGGAGCGATTGCACGCGCTCGCCGACGAACTGCCACGGGGTTCGGTCCTCGTGCTGGCCGCGGACCTCACCAAGAAGAAGAGCGTGGCAGCCGTCGCCGATGCCGCGCGTGAGGTCGACCTCCTCGTGAACAACGCGGGGTTCGGCACGTCGGGTCGCTTCGTCGACGCGGACCCGAAGCGCATGCAGCGCGAGATCAAGCTCAACGTCCTCGCGGTCACGTTGCTCACCCGGTCGGCGGTCGAGGGCATGACCGCGCGCGGGCGTGGGTGGATCTGCAACGTGTCCTCGATCGCGGGCTTCCAGCCTGCGCCCAACCTCGCGGTCTACGCCGCCACCAAGGCGTTCGTCACGACGTTCACCGAAGGTCTCCACGAGGAGCTGCGCGGCACAGGTGTGAGCGCGACCGCGCTGTGCCCCGGTCTGACGCGCACCGAGTTCCAGAGCGTGAGCAACACGACAGGGCAGAGCCGCGACATCCCCGACTTCGCGTGGATGACCGCCGACGAGGTCGCAGCCGTCGGCCTCGCGGACACCGCTGCCGGCGTCGCGGTGTCAGTGCCGGGCCTCGCGAACAAGGCCTTCGTCGTGACGACCGGCGTGCTGCCACGCTCCCTCGTGCGCCGGATGGCCGGCCTCGTGCAGTCCCAACGCTGACCGGGTCGGTCAGTAGTACTCGACCGAGGCGAACTGGCGGAGCTTGTCCATCTTGTGGCGGGCCTTGATCTCGCGGACGGTGCCCGACTTCGATCGCATCACCAGCGAATGCGTGGTCGCGCCGCCCGAGTCGTAGTGGACGCCCTTGAGCAGGTCACCGTCGGTTACTCCGGTCGCGGCGAAGAAGCAGTTGTCGCCGCTCACGAGGTCGTCGATCGTGAGGATCGCGTCGAGGTCGAAGCCGGCGTCGAGCGCGGCACGGCGTTCGCGGTCGTCGCGCGGCCAGAGCCGCCCGTACAGGGCGCCCCCCATGCACTTCAGCGCGCACGCCGCGAGCACGCCCTCGGGCGAGCCGCCGACGCCGAAGAGGATGTCTGCGCCGGTGTCGGGCCACGCGGTCGACATCGCGCCGGCGACGTCGCCGTCTTGGATGAGGCGCACGCGCGCACCGGCAGCCCGCACCTCTCGGATGAGGTCCTCGTGACGATCGCGGTCGAGGATGACCGCGGTGATGTCACGCACCGACTCGCCCTTCGCCTTCGCGACGGCTTCGAGGTTCGCCTTCGGCGGTGCGAGCGGATCGATGACACCCGCTGCTTCCGCACCGACCGCGAGCTTCTCCATGTAGACGCAAGGACCGGGGTTGAACATGGTGCCGCGCTCGCTCACGCCGATGACCGCGAGCGCGTTGCCTCGTCCTTGCGCCGTCGGCGTCGTGCCTTCGAGCGGGTCGACGGCGATGTCGGTGAGCGGCGGTGTGCCGTCGCCGATGCGCTCGCCGTTGAACAGCATCGGCGCTTCGTCCTTCTCGCCTTCGCCGATCACGACGATGCCGTCCATGGGAACTGTGGGCAGCACGGTGCGCATCGCGGCAACCGCGGCACCATCCGCACCGTTCTTGTCGCCACGTCCCATCCAGCGTGAAGCGGCCATGGCGGCTGCCTCGGTGACTCGCACCAGCTCCATGGCGAGGTTGCGATCAGGGATCTGCGGTTCGGCCTCCACGAGCGGACAACGTACCGGGTAGCGTCCGCGGGGTGGCACCCCGTGTGACGGCCGCGATGTGCGCTTACGGACGCACGCTCGCGGAGCCTCGGCTGTCACCCGATGGATCGCTCGTCGCGTTCGTGACGACGGTGTCAGGTCGCGGACAGCTCGTCGTCGCGCCGTCGACGAGCGGACCCGAGATCGTGGTCACGTCGCAGCCCGCGCCGCGACCGTCGGCTGCATACGGCGGTGGCGCGTTCGACTGGCTGCCTGATGGCAGCGGCATCGTGTACGCGGCGGTCGACGGCGCGTTGTGGCTCGCACCCGTCGACGGTGGTCCGCCCCGCTGCGTGCTCGCGGCACTTCCCGCAGGGCCCGCGTCCTCTCCTGCCGTCGCGCCCGACGGCACGAAGGTCGCGTGTGTGATCGACAGCCACCATGTGGCGGTCGCGTCGCTGTCGGATGACGCGTCGTGGCCGTTGCGTCTCTCCGGCGACGTCGACTTCTGCTTCGACCCCGCGTTCACGAGCGATTCGGAGTGGGTCGCGTGGCAGCAGTGGTGCGTGCCGGACATGCCGTGGGACCGCAGCGAGATAGCAGCGCGTCGTTCTGACGGCACCGGCGACATCTCGGTCGCTTTCTCCGAGCCCGAGGCGCAGGCGCAACAGGTGCGCTTCGGTCCCGGCGGTGGGCTCGCGGCGTTCCTCACCGATGTTGACGGGTTTCTGAACCTGTGGTCGTTCGACCGCGACTTCAACGCGAAGCCGGTCGTGGCCGAGCCCTTCGAGCACGGCGACCCGAGCTGGGGACCAGGTCAGCGCTCCTACGCCTGGTCGCCCGATGGCTCGCGGATCGCGTTCAACCGCAACGAGGACGGCTTCGGCCGGCTCTGCGTGGTCGACGTCGGCAACGGCGCCGTCGAGGAGATCGCGACAGGGGTGCACGGGTCGTTGACGTGGCGAGGCGATCGTCTCGCGGCGCTGCGCAGCGGCGCCCGCACGCCCACCGAGATCGTCGTCTACGACATGCAGTGGCAGCGCACGCGCGTGGCACGCGGGCCGCTTGCGGGCTTCGAGTCCGCCGACCTCGTCGAGCCGGAGGTGGTCGAGTGGACCGGTGAGGACGGCGGCGTCGTGCACGGTCGGCTCTATCGCCCCGCCACCTCCACGACATCTGCGACCGGCAGCGATCCGCCGCCGCTCATCTGCTCGATCCACGGCGGGCCGAGCTCGCAGAGCGCGGTGCTGTTCAACGCGCGGTGGACCTTCTGGCTCGACCGGGGTTGGGCCGTGCTCGTGCCCGACCACCGCGGATCGTCGGGGCACGGCCGTGCGTTCCTCCAAGCGATGCGTGGACGCTGGGGCGAGCTCGACACGTCCGATGTCGCAGCCGGTCTGCAAGCGGCTGCCGATCGCGGATGGGCCGATCCGCGTCGCATGGTCGTGATGGGCGGGTCGGCCGGTGGGTTCACCGTGCTCAACGTCCTCGCGCACCATCCCGATCTCTGCGCCGCCGGCGTCGATCTGTACGGGGTCGCCGACCTCCTCGAGCTCGACGAGACGACACATCGGTTCGAGAAGCACTACTTGCACTCGATCGTGGGACCGCTCCCCGAAGCAGTCGACAAGTACCGGTCGCACTCGCCGGTGTCGGTCGTCGACGAGATCGCCGCGCCGCTGCTCATATTGCAGGGCGATGCGGATGTCGTCGTGCCGCTCGCGCAATCGAAGTCGATCGCGGACCGGTTGGGTGCGCTCGGTCGCACCGTTGAGCTCCACGTGTACGAAGGCGAAGGCCACGGGTGGGCGAGGCCCGACACCGTGATCGACGAGCTCGAGCGCACCGAGGACTTCCTCCGCCGTCACGTGCTGCGGTGGCGCACGTGAGCACGCGGCTGTGCCCTGCGTGCGGTGCGCAGTACCTCGGGTGGGTCACGCGGTGTGCGGACTGCGGCGTGGCGCTCGTCGACGCGGGTCCGTCGGTGCTCGACCTCCCGGAGGACGACCAGCTCGTGTACGAGCTCGGCGAATGGTCGATGGACCGGCGTTCGTTGCTCGAATCGCTGCTCGGTGCCGACGGGATCGGCCACGCCTGGGAGGCCGCCGACCTGGTCGTGCACGTGGACGACGAGGCGCGCGTCGACGCGCTCGTCGAGGCGATCGAGCAGGGCGGTGTCGTCGGCGCGGCCACGTCCGAGCAGGCGGGGCTCGAGGGCGACCAGCTCGTGTACGAGCTCGACGAGTGGAGCCCCACGGACCGCCACAAGCTGGGCGAGCAGCTCACCGCGGCTGGGGTGCCGTTCGTGTGGGACGCCGCGGACGCGCTCGTCGTAGCGGCGGACGATGAGGACGCGGTGGAGGTCATCCTCGACTCGATCGAGTACCCCGACGCGCTCGAGGAGGTGGTCGACGAGAGCGGTGACGACGACGAGGCCGCGCAGCAGGCGCTGTCCGAGCTGTTCCTCGCATCCGATCGCCTCATGCACGACCCCGAGGACGAGGACGGCACGAACGGACTGCTGAAGGCGGTCGAGATCGCTCGTGAGGTGGGCGTCCCGTACGGCATCGCCCCGGCGACATGGAAGGCCGTCGTCGAGCACGCGAACGAGCTCCGCGAGGGGCTGATGGCCTCGCCGGACGAAGAGGTCGTGGACCAGATCGTCGAGCGCGCGACCGCGCTGCGATCACTCCTGCGCCCCTACGTGTGAACGTGCTCGCCGAGCTCGTCGTCTGGCACTCGCGTCCCTTCTCACCCACTCGGCGCGTCGCGCTCGGCGACAGCACCCTTCCGACCGAGCCGCCGCCTGGCTTCGGCGGCATCCTCCTCGGAGCGGTGGTGGCCGCCCACATGGACGGGCTCGACCCCGACATGTACCCGGACCTCCACCGTCTCGTCACCGACGTGGAACTTGGCCGGCGCATCGTGCAGCCGCGCCTGCGTCACCGGTTCCAGACCGACCGAGTCGGCCTCTCGAGCAGTCGCCACCGCCTCCTCGGCGTCGGTGAGGGCATCGACTTCGACTTCGACACGAAGGGCTCGCCAGCGCAGCAGGTGCTCGGCGCGGTGTACGCCGCAGCGACCGTGCCGGTCATCACACGTCACTCGGTCGCCACAGCGCTGCACAAGGCGATGCGGTGGAACGGCCCGCTCGGACCGTCGTTCGTGAGCTACCTCTCGGGCGCGGGAGGGGCGCGGGCATGGTCGGCGCGCGCGTTCGCCGATCCTGTCGCGTGGGCCCTCGAGGTGCTCGGGCTCGCCGCCCAGGCCACGCCCGATCGGCAAGCGGTGATCGCGAGCTTTCGGGCGCGGCTGCGCGAAGTGCATCCCGACCATGGCGGGTCCGCGGACGACGCGGGCCAACGCATCCTCGACCTCACCGAAGCGCGGAGGATTCTGTTGCGATGAGCGCAGGCGCACTGCTGCTCTTCCCTGGCGCTGGCAGCAGCAGCACCCACCCGTCATTGGTCGCGATCGAGAAGGCAGTCGCGCCGCTGCCTGTCGTCCGCGCCGACTTCCCCTATCGCAAGGCCGGACGCGCCGCGCCCGATCGGCCTCCGGTGCTGCTCTCGACGGTGCGCGACGAGGCCGCCGCGCTCGTCGCGGCCGCGCACGTCCGCGCGAACCGGCTCGTCCTCGGCGGCAGATCGATGGGCGGGCGCATCTGCTCGATGGCGGTCGCCGACGGGCTCCCGGCTGCCGGCCTCGTGCTGATCTCGTATCCGCTGCACCCACCCGGCAAGCTCGATCAGCTCCGCGTCGAGCATTTGCCTCGCATCGAAGTGCCGTGCCTGTTCATCTCGGGGACGAGCGACTCGTTCGGCACGCCCGAAGAGCTCGAGCGCGCCACGGCCCTCGTCCCTGGGCCCGTCGAGCACGTGTGGATCAAAGGGGGCCGGCACGAGCTGAAAGGCAAGGACGCCGAGATCGCGCAGACCGCAGCGCGCTGGATCAAGAGCCTGAAGTCACGTCGCTGAAGGGACCGCGTCCTCCGGGTTGATGTCCTCGAGCTCGCGATGCGCGGTCTCGGGGTACAGCGTCAGCACGAGCATGCACACGATGATCGGACCGACAGCGAGCAGCGCCATGCCCGGCGCGAACTCGCCCCACCGATCGGACATCGCCCCCGCCGCGATCAGTCCGATGCCGCTGCCGACGAGCGCGAGCACCGTGATCGCCGCGTTCGCCCGGCCGCGCAACGAGGTCGGGAACAGCTCCGCGCTGTAGACGCCGAGCGCGGGCACCGACGCCGCACCCACGATCGCACCGATCGTCGACGCGACCCAGAGTGCCCATCCGCTCGCGAAGAAGAACCAGACCGTGCAGACGGTGCCGCCGAACAGCGCGATCGACCCGACGATGCGCCGGCCTCGCATGTCGGCCAGCCGACCTCCGGCGATGATCCCGATGCCGCCGGGCGTGTTGGTGAGCAGCGTGAGCAGCGAGATGCGGCTCGCGGAGAAGCCCCGCTCGTCCTTCAGGTAGCGGTTCTGGAACGCGGACGCCGGCGCGACGAAAAGGTTGAGCAGCATGCCCGACGCGGCGAGCAGCCAGAACCGCCCCGCGTGACCCGCGAGGCGGGCCTCCGCGTGCGGCGCTTCGTAGCGGCGGCTCTCGTGCAGGCGATGGCTGATGCCGGGAACGAGCAGCAAGCCGAGGAGCGGCACGACATAGACGAGCCGCCATCCCTTCAGGCCGAGATCCGCGAGCGGCAGCGCGACGACGCACGCACCGGCGCCGAGCGCGGTTGCCATCGCGAGCAGGCTGATCGCGTACGCGCGTGATCCCGCCGGCATCTCCTCCACCGCGACGACTGCGACGAGGATGCCGAGCGCCATCGCGAGCGGCCGCGCGACCGTCTGTGACACGGTGAGCCATGCGAGCGACGGCGCGAGCGCGCCGGTCGCGGCCACGACCGGTCCGGCGATCGAGAGGCCGATGATGAGCTTGCGCCGACCCTGGCGGTCGGCCATGCCGCCGATGATCAGCGCGAGCACGACGCCGCAGCGGACGATCGCGAGCGAGACCCCCTGCGCGCGGTCGCTCGACCCGAACTCGTCCGCCGCGAACGCGATCGTCTGGGTGAGCAGCGTGTTCAGGTAGCCGATGATGAGCGCGACCGCGCACAGCACACCGAGCGCGGTCGACGCGCGAGCGTCGAGCCGCTCAGGGGGTGCCCACCACGGGATGCCGCGCGTCGGCGGGGTGCGCAGTGCTCGGCGGGTGAGGGGCGCGAACAAGAAGCCGAAGTAGGGGACGGCGAGCGAGTACTCGATCGTCTCGATCGTCGTGCCGCCCTCGCCCTCGACCGAGCGCCGGTACGCGGTGAACGGGCCACCGTCTGCGGCGAACGAGCCGTCGGGCTCCCGCACCTCGTGCACGACGTCGTTGCGCGGCTCGAGAAGGTTCGGGGGTGGATCGGCGAAGTGGTTGACGATGCGGGCCACGCCTGCGGTTGCTCCTGTAACCGGGGGCTGCCGGCGACGGTCGAGCATACTGACGGGATGGATCGCATCCTGGTGCGGCCCAATGGGCCGCTCACGGGCGAGGTCACGATCTCGGGGGCGAAGAACTCGGCGCTCTTGCTGATGGCTGCCACCCTTCTGGCGCCAGGTGAGCACGTGCTCACGAACGTGCCGCGCATCACCGACGTCGCGACGATGACCGAGCTGCTCGGTGCGATCGGCGTCGAGAGCGAGAGGGACGCGACCACGGTCGTGCTGCGCTCACCGGCGTCCCTTCTTCCGGAGGCGCCCTACGAGCTGGTGGCACGGATGCGCGCGTCGATCGGCGTGCTCGGCCCCCTGCTCGCGCGCTGTGGCGAAGCGCGTGTCGCCGTGCCCGGTGGGGACGACTTCGGGTCACGACCGATCGACATGCACCTCTCGGGGCTCGAAGCGCTCGGCGCGAAGTTCGAGCTCGAGCACGGGTACGTGCGGGGCTGGGCCGACGGGCTGCGCGGCGCGCCGGTGACGCTCGAGTTCCCGAGCGTCGGCGCGACCGAGAACATCCTCATGGCCGCGGTGCTGGCGAAGGGCTCGACTGTCATCGAGAACGCAGCGCGCGAGCCTGAGATCAGCGACCTCGCCGACCTGCTCAACGCGATGGGCGCCCACATCGAGGGAGCGGGGACGTCCACGATCGAGGTCGAGGGCGTCGAGACGCTGCACGCGACGAAGCACGAGACGATCCCCGATCGCGTCGAGGCTGCGACCTTCCTCGCGGCAGTCGCGGTGACCGGCGGCGACGTGCTGCTGCGCAACGCCCGTGCCGACGACATGGAGATGTACCTCCGCAAGCTCGCGGACATGGGCATGACCGTCACGCCGACGCTCGAGGGCGTGTGGTCGCGCGGACCCGAGCGGCTCAGGTCGGTCGACGTGTCGACGCTGCCGTATCCCGGCGTCGCCACCGACTACAAGCCGCTGTTCACCGTGATGCTCGCGGTCGCCGACGGCGTCGGCATCGTCACCGAGAACCTGTTCGCGGGCCGCTTCCGGTACGTCGACGAGCTGATCCGAATGGGCGCGGACGTGCGCACGGACGCACACCACGCGGTCGTCCGGGGCCGCACTCGCCTCTCAGGAGCCCCGGTGCGCGCCCCCGACATCCGCGCCGGTGCCGCGCTGGTCGTCGCGGGCCTCGTCGCCGAGGGGGAGACCGAGGTTTCGGGGGTCGAGCACATCGACCGCGGCTACGAGGACTTCGTCGGCAAGCTGGCTGCCCTCGGAGCCCACATCGAGCGCATCTCGACCTGAGCAACAGGGAACATCCGGGCCGCTCAGCTGGTTTGGCACACTGTCAGTTCCGTTTCTTCGAAGGGCTTTGCGCGTGCGTCAGCAAGTCGAGCAGACGATCGAGGCGATCCGTCCGGCACTCCAGGCCGACGGCGGCGACATGTTCTTGCGCGACGTCGACGAGGAGACCGGCGTGGTGACGGTGAGCCTGCTCGGGGCGTGCGGCACCTGCCCGGCGAGCACAGCGACGCTCAAGGCCGGCATCGAGCGGATCATGAAGGATCGCGTCGAGGGCGTCACGGCTGTCGTGGCTGAGTAGCCGCACCTGACCGTTTAGGGTGCGGGCGCCGTGCGCCGACGAGATCCCGCTGACCTGCTCACCGCTGCCCGTTCCGGCGATCGAGGCGCGCTCGCCCGGATGCTGTCGCTCGTCGAGCAAGGAGGCGAGGGTGCGCGCGATGTCGGCCGGCTCGCCTACCCGCTCGGCGGCCAGGCCTTCACGGTCGGCCTCACCGGCGCGCCCGGCGCGGGGAAGTCGACGCTCACGAGCCAGCTGATCGCGCTCCTGCGTCGCTCCGGACAAGACGTCGCGGTGCTCGCCGTCGACCCCTCGTCGCCGTTCTCCGGCGGCGCGATCCTCGGCGACCGCGTGCGCATGCAAGACCATGCGACCGATCCGGGTGTGTTCATCCGGTCGATGGCCACCCGAGGGCACCTGGGCGGACTCGCGCTCGCGGCCCCCGAGATGATCCGAGTGCTCGATGCCGTCGGAAAGCCGTGGGTGCTCGTCGAGACGGTCGGCGTCGGCCAAGTCGAGGTCGAGATCGCGGGCCAGGCCGACACGAGCGTCGTCGTCGTGAACCCCGGCTGGGGCGACGCAGTGCAGGCGAACAAGGCGGGTCTCCTCGAGATCGGCGACGTGTTCGTGATCAACAAGGCCGACCGCATCGGCGTCGCGGAGACTCGACGCGACCTCGAACAGATGCTCGAGCTCTCTGCCCTGACCGACTGGCGTCCACCGATCGTCGCGACCGTCGCGTCGCGTGACGAAGGCACGGCCGACATGTGGGATGCGGTGCTCGCACATCGCGACCACTTGACATCGACCGGGCAGCTCGAGGAGCGCAGGGAGCGGCGGCTCGCGCACGAGCTCGAGGAGATCGTCGTCCACCGGCTCGAGGAGCGCGCTCGCTCGTTGCTGCGAGGCGCCACCTACGACGATCTCTACGCCGACGTGCTGGCACGTCGCACCGATCCTTGGTCGGCTTCCGAACGGCTGCTCGGCGCGCTCGACTGATCCCACCCCGAGTGTGCGCGCTCGAGGGCGCCATGTCGCGCCTGCCGTGAACACTCGGGTGCGGCGGCGGTTACTGTCCGCCCGATGGCAGACGAACCCACACTGGTCCGTGTCGAGCGGCGTGACGACGGCGTTGCGGTCGTCACGCTCGACAACCCGAAGCTCAATTTTCTCTCGTCTGCCCTCCTCGCGCAGCTGAAGACCGTTGCGGAGGGGCTCCACGCGGATCCACCCGGTGCGGTCGTCGTCACCGGCGGCGATCGGGTGTTCGCGGCAGGGGCTGACATCTCCGAGTTCGGCGGACCACACGAGGCCGCCGTCATCGGAGGTCATTTCGTCTCCACGCTCGACGCGCTCGCGTCGATCCCGCGCATGGTGATCGCGGCGGTGTCGGGCTACGCGCTCGGCGGGGGATGCGAGGTCGCGCTGGCGTGCGACATCCGCATCGTTTCGACCAGCGCGAAGTTCGGCCAGCCCGAGATCCTGCTCGGCATCATCCCGGGCGGAGGTGGCACGCAGCGGCTCGCCCGTCTGGTCGGGCCGTCGCGAGCGAAGGACATCATCATGAGCGGGCGTCAGGTCGACGCCCAAGAGGCGCTGCGCATCGGCCTCGCGGACGAGGTCGTCGCGCCCGAGGATCTGCACGATCGAGCGTTGGCACGCGCAGCGGAGTTCAGCCAGGGCGCGGTTGCAGCGCAAGGCCTCGCGAAGTGCGCGATCGACGGAGGGCTCGAGCTCTCGCTCGCGGACGGCCTGCAGCTCGAGCAAGAGAGCTTCGTCGAGGTGTTCCGCACAGAGGACTCGCAGATCGGCGTGAGGTCGTTCCGCGAGAACGGTCCCGGCAAGGCCACGTTCACCGGCCACTGAAGGAGCTGCTCGTATGGCGTACGCAGATGTGAACGGCCAGCGCATCTACTACGAGGACTCGGGTGGCGACGGCCCTCCCGTGATCCTCGCCCACGGGTTCTTGATGGACCACGAGATGTTCGCGCCTCAGGTCGAGGCGCTTGCTCCCGAGTTCAGGGTGATCACGTGGGACGAGCGGGGCTTCGGCGCGACCGAGTTCGACGGCAAGCCGTTCACCTACTGGGACTCGGCGAGCGACTGCCTCGGTCTCCTCACCCATCTCGGCATCGACGAGGCCGTCGTCGGCGGCATGAGCCAGGGAGGGTTCCTCTCGATGCGCGCCGCGCTCACCTCACCCGAACGCGTCAAGGCGCTGGTGCTCCTCGACACGCAGTCGGGGAAGGAGCCGGCCGATGTCATCGAGGCGTATCGCGGGATGCAGCACATGTGGCTGACGGCGGGCCCGGTCGACGAGCTCGTCGGCCCGATCGCCGAGCTGATCATCGCGGACCCCGACGAGAACCCGAAGTGGATCGCCAAATGGAAGGCGACAGCCAAGGAGTCGTTCCTCGAGCCGTCGAACACGTTGTTCGAGCGCGACGACATCACCGACCGAGTCGCTGAGATCACCTGCCCTGCGTTCATCGCACACGGCACCGCGGACACCGCGATCTCGATGGAGTCGGCCAAGGAGCTCCGCGACGCGCTCCCGAACTGCGTGATGTTCGTCGAGGTGGAGGGCGGCGCCCACGCTGCCAACCTCACCCATCCGGACCAGGTGAACCCGCCGCTCCTCGAGTTCTTGCGGAAGTACGCCTGAAGCCGACGGGCTACGCCCAGACGATGAGGCCCATCTCGACCGGTTGCGCGAGGTCGGGGTTGGCGGGAAGCACGCGCACGGTGAAGCCGTAGCGACCCGCGGCGGCACACGACAGCTCGCCGCGGTAGCGGGCCTTCGAGTCCGAGGACGACACGAGCGTCATCTGCACGACCTGCGGGTCGACGATCTCGTCGCCCTGCCCGACCGGACCGTGGAGGAGCTGCACGCTCACGTCTTCGGGCTCGAGGTCGCCGAGGCCGACCGTCGCTTCGACCGAACGAACCGCACCGAGGTCTGCGGCGCTGTTGTCGGTCTCGACGTCGACCACTGTCACCCCCGACCATCCTGCGCTCACGCGCGTCTTCCAGGCGACGAGCGCCTTGGCCGCCGCGTGGTTGTCGGCGTTGATGCGCGCAGCATGTGCCGCCGTGGGCTCGTACAGGTCGGTGACGTAGTCGCGCACCATCCGTGCCGCGGTGACCTGGGGGCACAACGTGGCGAGCGACGCCTTCATCCTCCGCACCCACGCGCGCGGGGTCGGCCCCTCGGTGCGCTGGTAGTAGAGCGGCACGATCTGGTGCTCGAGCAGCTCGAAGAGGCTGTTCGCCTCGATCTCGTCGCGCCGGGCGAGATCCGCCTCGCCTTCGGCTGAGGTGATCGCCCAGCCGTTGGTGCCGTCGAAGCTCTCGTCCCACCATCCGTCGAGGATCGAGCAGTTGAGCGCGCCGTTCATGGCCGCTTTCATGCCGCTCGTGCCGCACGCCTCCTGCGGTCGGCGCGGGTTGTTCAGCCACACGTCGCACCCTTGGTACATGTACCGAGCGAGGGCGATGTCGTAGTCGTCGACGAACACGAACCGATGCCGCACCGAAGGATCCCCGGCGAAGTGGATGAGGTCCCGGATCAGGGCTTTGCCGAGATCGTCCGCCGGATGCGCCTTGCCGGCGAACACGAACTGCACCGGATCAGGCGCGAGCAGCAGCCTCCGCAGCCGCTCCGGTTGCGACAGCAGCAGCGTGGCGCGCTTGTAGGTCGCGAACCGGCGAGCGAAGCCGATCGTGAGCACCTTCGGGTCGAGGACGTTGTCGCACCACTCGACCTCGGACGGTGACAACCCCCGCCCGATGCCCGTCGCTCGAAGGCGCGCACGGACGTGCGTCGCGAGACGGCCACGGCGGTGCTCCCGGGCGCGCCACAGCTCGTCGTCGCTGACATCGACGATCCGTTCCCACTCGCTTGGCGAGGCCTCCGTCCAGTTGGGGCTCACGTACCGGCTGAACACGTCCGAGAACTCGGGCGCCGTCCACGTCGGCGCGTGCACGCCGTTCGTGATGGAGGCGATCGGCGTCTCGGCCACGGGAACATCGGGCCACAGCCCGGAGAACATGTGCCGGCTCACGTCCCCGTGCAGCTTTGCCACCGCGTTGGAGCGAGCCGCGAGGCGGAGGCCCATCACGGCCATGTTGAACCGCTCGTCGTTGGGCTCGTCGTCGCGGCGCCCGAGCGCGAGCAGCGCGTCGAGGCTCACGTGGCAGTCAGTCGCCCACGTACCGAAGTACTTCTCCATCAGGGCCTTCGGGAACCGGTCGATGCCCGCGGGCACGGGGGTGTGCGTCGTGAACAGAGAAGAGGCACGCACCGCTTCGACGGCTTCTGTGAACGTGAGCCCGTCCTTGGTGATGAGCCGATGCATCCGCTCGAGACCCAAGAAGCCTGCGTGGCCTTCGTTCGTGTGGAAGACCTGCGCGTCGAGGCCCACTGCCTCGAGCATGCGCACACCTCCCATCCCGAGGAGGATCTCCTGCTGCAGGCGGTGTTCGACATCGCCGCCGTACAACCGATCGGTGACCTCGCGCATGTCGGGGTCGTTGTCGTCGATGTCGGAGTCGAGCAAGTAGAGGGGTGTGCGGCCGACATCGGCCCTCCACACCTGCGCGTGGAGCGCGCGGCCCGCGAGGTCGACGGTGACGCGTGCGCCGTCGACCAACGTGACCGCCATCGCGTACGGGTCGAGGTCGGGGTAGCGCTCCTGCTGCCAGCCGTCGTGCGAGAGGCTCTGACGGAAGTAGCCGTGCCGGTAGAAGAGGCCGACCCCGACGAGCGGGACGCCGAGGTCGCTCGACGCCTTCAGGTGGTCGCCGGCGAGCACACCCAGGCCGCCCGAGTACTGCGGCAACGCCTCGCTGATCCCGAACTCGGGTGAGAAGTAGCCGACGAGCTGGAGCGGGGACGGGCCCTTCAGCTGGAACCACCGGTCGTTGGTCAGGTATCGGGAGAGCTCGTCGGCCGTGTCGGAAAGGAAGCGCATGAACCCCGGGTCGTCAGTCAGCGCGTGCAACCGTTCGGGCTCGACCGCGGCGATCAGCGCCACCGGATCTCGCCGCGTTGCCTCCCAGAGCTCGGGATCGACCCAACGGAACAGGTCGCGCGTCTCCTGGTCCCACGACCAGCGCAGGTTCAGCGCGAGCGTGACGAGCGGCGACAGCGCTTCGGGGAGCCGGGCGCGAACCGTGAAGCTGCGCAGCGCCTTCACCGTGCCCTCACCTTCTTCGTCGACCTCTTGGAAGAGCGCGCACCGGCTTGTTTGTAGACCTCGAGGGTCGATGCCGCGATCGCATCCCACGAGTAGCGGGTCTCGACGAGCCGGGTGCCTGCTCGTTGGCATCGCTCCACGAGCCCGGGCTCGGACAACATCCGGTCGAACGCGCCCGCGAGCGCGTCCGCGTTGCCGGGCGGGAACAGCAGGCCCGCGTCGGTGCCGCTGAGCACCTCGCGCAGCCCCCCGCTCTCGGCCGCGATGAGTGGCGCCCCGGCCGACAGTGCTTCGAGGGCGACGATGCCGAACGGCTCGTAAAGCGACGGGATCACCGCGCACGTCGCTTCGTTGAGCAGCCGAACGAGCTCCTCGTCGCTCACGAAGCCCGCGAACTGCACCGACTGCTCGACACCGAGACCGCGGGCGACGCCGCGCAGCTCCTCGGAGTAGGTGCCTCGCCCGACGAGCACGCATCGCAGCGCGGGATGGCGGGCGACGAGCCGCGCGACCGCTGCGATGAGCGTCTGGAACCCCTTCTCGTACTCGAGGCGGCCCCACGACACGATGAGCGGGGAGTCGGCCGGTGCTCGAGACACCCCGGACGTGCGGAACCGTGACGGCTCGACACCGTTCGGCACCATGGTGATCTTGTCCCGCGGGAGCTGGAACGAGCGCACGACCTCTTCGACCATGAAGCCCGAGCAGCAGATGACGCGGTGGGCCTCGTAGGTGAGCCACCACTCGGCCGCGTTGATCGCTTCGGACGTCGTGCTCGTGAGGTGGCCTTGGTGCCGACCGAGCTCGGTCGCGTGGATCGTCGCGACGAAGGGCGCGGCATACGACTCGCGCAGGGTGTCGCCTGCCCATGCACCCAGCCAGTCGTGGGCGTGCACGACATCGGCCTGCCAGGGCAGCAGCCGGGCGCCGAGCTGCGCGACCTGATGGTTGCCCGAGATCACCTGCGCGAGCGGGTTGTCGTTCGGCACCCACGGAAGATCGACGTGCGCGCGCAGCACCCGAACCCCTTCGACCTCGGCGTCATCGGGGGCATACGGATGCGCGCGTGTGAGCACGACGACCTCGTGCCCGGCGCGGGCCATCGCCGTCGCGAGCCCGTGCACGTGTGCCGCGAGGCCTCCGACCACGAGCGGTGGGTACTCCCAGCTGACCATCGCGACGCGCATGAGCGACCGACCTTACCCGGGCGCCGTGGGATGCTTCGGGGGTGGTTCGAGACCTCGACGTCGCTTCCGACCTGGCGCGCGTCGCGGCCGGAACGCACCGCACGCCGCATGACGTGCTCGGCCCCCACCGCGTGGAAGGTGGCTGGGCCGTGCGCATCTGGCGGCCCGGAGCGGCGCGGTGCACTCTCCGAACGGGCGATGGCGCGCGGATCGACCTGGCGCGCGTCGACGACGCGGGGCTGTTCGTCGGAGAGCTCGCGACGGATCCCGGCGCGTACCGGATCGACGTGGAGTACCCCGGTGGATGGCGAGCGACGGCAGACGATCCGTATCGGTTCTGGCCGACGCTCGGAGACGTCGACCTCCATCTGATCGGAGAGGGAACCCACCGCCGGCTGTGGGACGCGCTCGGCGCGCACGCGCGGATGCACGAGGGCGTGGACGGCACGGCCTTCGCGGTCTGGGCACCGAGTGCTCGCTCGGTGAGGGTCGCCGGCGACTTCAACTCGTGGGACGCCCGCGCGCATCCGATGCGCATGCTCGGCTCCTCCGGCGTCTGGGAGGTGTTCGTGCCGGGCGCGAGCCCCGGGCAGCACTACAAGTTCGAAGTCCACGGCGCGACGGGCCGCACCTCGCTCAAGGCCGATCCGCTGGCCCGTGCCGCGGAGCTGCCGCCGGGCGCGGCAAGCATCATCACGACGTCGCACCACGACTGGAGCGACGCCGCATGGCTCGAGCGGCGCGAGCACGACGACCCCGTGCAGCGCCCGCTCTCGATCTACGAGGTCCACCTCGGTTCGTGGCGCATGGGTCTCGGGTACCGCGAGCTCGCCGTGGAGCTGGCCGACTACGTCGTCGACCTCGGGTTCACCCACGTGGAGCTGCTTCCCGTTGCCGAGCACCCGTTCGGCGGATCGTGGGGCTACCAGGTGTCGAGCTACTACGCGCCCACGGCGCGCTACGGCACCCCCGACGACTTCCGCTGGTTCGTCGACCACCTCCACCAGCGCGGCATCGGCGTGATCGTCGACTGGGTGCCTGCCCACTTCCCGCGCGACGAGTGGGCGCTGGGCCGCTTCGACGGCACCGCCCTCTACGAGCACCTCGACCCGCGGCTCGGCGAGCATCCGGACTGGGGCACGTTCGTCTTCAACTACGCGCGGAACGAGGTGCGCAACTTCCTCGTGGCGAACGCCCTCTACTGGGTCGACGAGTTCCACGTCGACGGCCTGCGCGTCGATGCTGTTGCCTCGATGGTGTACCTCGACTACTCGCGCAAGCCCGGCCAGTGGGTGCCGAACGAGCGCGGAGGACGGGAGAACCTCGGTGCGCTCCAGTTCATCCGCGATCTCAACGTGACGCTGCACGGCGAGCACCCGGGGGTGCTCACGATCGCAGAGGAGTCGACGTCGTGGCCGGCAGTGACCGCTCCCGTGCACCATGGCGGCCTGGGCTTCACGCACAAGTGGAACATGGGGTGGATGCACGACACGCTCGACTACTTGCGGCACGATCCTGTGCATCGCAAGTTCCACCACCGCAATCTCACCTTCGGGCTGCTCTACGCGTACACCGAGAACTTCGTGCTGCCGCTGTCGCACGACGAGGTCGTCCACGGCAAGGGCCCGCTCATCGACAAGATGGCCGGCGATGAGTGGCAGAAGTTCGCGAACCTACGCGCGCTC
>DATKAS010000128.1:0-6791 GCA_035497855.1 Acidimicrobiales bacterium | reverse complement strand
ACGAGTGCTCCGTGCCGTCATCGATGCGCTCGTACAGGCGACCACCGTTGCGTGCGTCGAAGGCGACGTCGACGGTTCGGCTCTCGCCGATCGAGTGCGTGGCCATCGGCCACCACGCTCCGATCTTGTCCGTGAAGAGCGAGAACGCGTCGTCGAGTGGCTGTGGCACGGTGACGGTGAACGTGAGGGCCGATAGGTCGACGCCGATGTCGCTCATGAGCGCTTCCTCCTCGATGTCGGCGGGGTCGCCGCGTCCTTGTACGCCCGGAGCACGTCGGTCCAGAACGTGTCGAGCCACGCGCGCAGGGCGCTCAGCCCTTCCGGGCTCACTGCGTAGAGCCGACGGGTGCCTTCGGCGCGATCTGTCACGAGCCCGGCCCCTTTCAACACCTTGAGATGCTGCGACACCGCCGGTCGGCTGACCGGCAGGTGGGCCGCGATCTCACCAACGGCTTGCGGGCCATCGCGCAGCTGCTCGAGGACCGCGCGGCGAGTGGGGTCCGCGAGCGCTTCCAGCGCCGCTCCGTAAGTAGACACGAACGGTAAGTTACTACTTACTGACCTCGGCCGCAAGCCCCTTGGCTAGGGTGTGCGGCCCTGGCGACGTGGCCGAGTGGTTTAGGCAAGGGCCTGCAAAGCCCTGTACAGGGGTTCGATTCCCCTCGTCGCCTCTGAGCGAGCTCACGTCGCCGTCCCCGCGGGGCGCTCCACTGAGCCGAACGCGCGCTCGCCGGAAGCGGAGGCGATCACAGCTTCGAAGAGCTCGAAGCGCCGGCTGACATCGAGCCGATCCTGCGGCTCGGGCACCGACTCGTCGCTCGCCCGCAAGATCATCTGGGCTTGAGCTCTCAGTGCGGCGCGCTGCCTGGGAGTGGACGCGTACGCAGCGATCTTCGTGAGCGCGTCGATCTGGCGGATCATCACCGCGGGCATGCCACGGCTCGCTTGTCGGATCTTGTCGAAGGATCGCTCGACGAGGCGCTCGTAGCGAATTTCGGCCGCGATGATCCTCACCCTCCCTTCGGCGTCGCGGTGGATGAGCTCGGGGTCCCAGCGCGCGGTGATCTTGCACAGCCCGTCGCTGAGCCAGTCGATGCACGTGAGCGCGGTGAAGGTGTCGTTGACCGCAGGCGACAGCGCACGGATCGCGATCTCGACGAGCTGGTCGATGGCGAATGTCAGATCCTGGCTCAGGGTGCGATGAGGGCCCGTGAAGTGAGCGTGCTCGAGCTCGTGGGCGACCTCGTTCGCAGCGTCAGCGGGCCAGACCGTTGCCAGCGGGAGTCCCTGGATGACGAAGTGCCCGGGTCGGAAGAGAAACCGAACGACCGCGTCGGCCTCGCATGCGATGTCCACGAGGACGTCATAGGCGACGAACTGGAGGTAGCCGCTACGAGGAGCGGGGATCATCGCTCCGGACTCGTCCATCCGCCGCTCCAGCTCGGCGACCGACGGTCCACGCTCGCGGCCTACGCTCCTGGTTCCGTCGGCGCTGATGGCTTCGGCGTCGATCGCGCCGGCGAGGTCGTTCGCTATCGACGCGATCACCTCGGGGAGCTGGATCGACTTCGCCATGTGGTGGATGAAGTAGATGAGCACGGCCAACGACACGAGGACGAGTGCAAGTGCGACAGTGATCGAGAGGTGGGGGACGAAGTCGCCCTTCGGCCCGTGCGCGATCGATCCGAGGACGAGCACCGCGTAGACGAAGGTGGCGACGAACGTCCCGAGGGTCACCTGCGTGCCGCGATCCCGGATGAAGTTGCGGAGCATCCGTGGGCCGAACTGGGTCGAGGCCAGCGTCAAGGCGACGATCGTGATCGAGAAGACGAGCCCCATCACGGTGATGACAGCGGCGGCGATCGCCGTGAGGATCTGACGGGCTGCGTCTGCCGAACCATTGTTGACCCAGTTCGGAAGCGTGATGTCGCCCCGATAGGCGGCCTGGTCGATCGTGTAGGTGACGACGAAGAGGACGACGGCCGCGGCGACCTCGAGGGTGGGGACCAGCCAGAGGTTCGTCCGCAGCGCATCGCGCCGCCGTGCGGACGGTCGTGGCAGCCATCTCGTCACCGGCGCCGCCGGAGCTCGGACGAGCGGAACGACGGGTGGGGTGTGGAGGGAGCGGCCACGGCAGGTCCTCGTCTTTCGGGCAGCACGAAGAGGTGTGCCGACCAGACTTCCCGGCTCGCCGAGGTCGAGCGTAGCCCGCTGCGCCGCAGCGCATGCCTTCACCTTCCGTTCACCCGCCAGTCGTAACGTCACGCAGCGGTCGGGGCGAGGGCCTCGAAGAGACCCTCTGTGGACGGGGCCGATGCACGACGAAGCGGTTCGGCGAGATCGGTCTCTCAACGGCGTGCCCCGCACCGCGACCGTCGCAGCCGTGACCCCTGCGACGCCTCCGGCGGCGCTCGTCGAAGGGATCGCGGATCGGCTCACTCGGTTGCAACAGGACTGAACGTCACGTCCGGATCGATCGGCTGAGCAGCACTTGCCCGTCCACCTCGCCGCACTCGACGAAGCCCGCTCGATGCGCGACCGCGAGCGATCGCGTGTTGTGCGGATCGATCAGCACTGTCGCGGTCTCGTGGTCCGAGGTCGCCGCGAGCTCGCGAAGGAGCAACGCGAGCGCGCGCGTTGCGTAGCCGTTCCCACGCGCCGCGGGAGAGAGGCTGTAGCCGATGTTCACCGCGTCGTCGGCGAGCCACGGACCTTCGCGGTCGTAGTCGATCCATCCCACGACTTCGTCGTCGACGACGATGCACGCCGTCGGCTGCGGGTCGTCAGAGCCCGAGCCGAGCCAGCGGTGGAACTCGTCGTCGCGACCGGCCTTCAGCAGCGCCGCATCACCTGGCCGGGGAGGGCGCAGGGTGACGATCCCGTCGGTCACCGCGTCGCGCAGCACGGGCGCATCTTTGCCGATTGACACGTGACTGAATGGTCACGTATAGTCCCTGACGTGGACGCAGTGTTCAAGGCACTGGCAGATCCCACCCGACGGGCGCTGCTGGACGAGCTCTTCCGGGAGGACGGACAGACCTTGAGCTCACTCGAGACCCGGTTTCCGATGACGCGGTTCGGGGTGATGAAGCACCTGAAGCAGCTCGAGGAAGCCGGCCTCGTGGTCACCAAGCGCAAGGGGAGAGCGAAGCTCCACTTCCTCAACCCGGTCCCCATCCGGCTCGTGTACGAGCGGTGGGTCAGCAAGTACGCGGAACCCTTCGCGGCCGGGCTCACGGAGCTCAAAGAGAGATTGGAGAGCAGAACGATGGAGAAGGTGTACGAGATCTACATCCGCGCGACGCCCGAACAGCTGTGGGACGCGATCACCACTGCTGATGCCCGCGAGAAGTACATGTTCGGCGCGCGGTTCCAGTCGGAGTGGAAGGTCGGCGCGCCGATGAACATGAGCAGCCCGACCGGGCTTCTCGGTGAGGGTGAGGTGATCGAGGTCGACCCACCTCGGAGGCTCGTGCACTCGATGCGCGCGCTGTGGAGTGACGACGTCGCCGCCGAAGGGTTCTCGCGGGTGACCTGGGAGATCGAGCAGGTGGCCGACTCGTGTCGCTTGATCGTCACGCACGATCAGCTCCGCGAGGGAGCGAACGACCAGCTCTACGGCGGCTGGCCGATGATCCTGTCGGGCTTGAAGACGTGGATCGAGACGGGCACCGTCCTCACGACGCCGGGCTCGTTGATGTACTCCGGGTCGTGAGCGCGATCGCCGACAATTGGCGCGACGTCGCCGCAGGGTTCACGCGTCGGGCCGAAGCGGTGCCGCCCGACGCGTGGGGCAACCCGGCGCCCTGCGAAGGATGGGCGGCGCGCGACATCGTGCGCCACATGGTCGAGTGGATGCCGTGGATGGTGCTGACGCCGCTCGGCATCGAGCCCGACTTCCCGTCGGTTGACGAAGATCCACTCGGGGCGTGGCTCGCGCTCGATCGAGCAGTGCAAGGTGTGCTCGACGACCCCGACGTCGCGACCCGCGAGATCGAGATGCGGATGGGCCGGTTCAGCGTCGAGCGGTGCGTCGATCAGTTCTGCACCGGCGATGTGTTCCTCCACACGTGGGATCTCGCGCGCGCGACCGGTGGCGACGAGCGGCTCGATCCCGCGCGCGTGCACGACATGTTCGTCGGGATGGAGCCGCTCGACGAGGTGCTGCGTCAGAGTGGCCAGTTCGGTCCGCGTGTCGTGGTTGCCGACGACGCCGATGAGCAGACCAAGCTCATCGCGTTCATCGGACGCCAGCCCTGACCGAACGACTGCGTCAGTAGCCGAGCAGTCCGCGGACGTACGCGGCTTGGCCGACGTGCTGCATGCAGTCGTCGGCCACGCTCACGAGCCGGACCCCGAGGGTGACGGGCGGATCCCAACGTCGGTCGACGATCCGGTCGAGGTCGTCGGGCGTGAGCGACTCGAGGAACCCGCGGGTGCGCGACGACACCGCGCCGAGGTAGTCGACGAGCACCTTGCCGTCGGGTGGGCGGATCGTCGCGACCTGTTGGGGCGTGTGGCCGTAGCCGGTGTTGTGAGGGTCGGGATCGAGGCCCATGCGGGCTGCCCAGTCGGCGCTCACCCAGAGCTGGTCGTCCGGGATGAGCTCGGCGACGTGGTGGTCCTGCACACGCGTGAGATGCCAGATCAGCCAGGCGATGGTGTTCCTCCCGTCACCGGGAGACGCAGCGAGCTGACCAGCGTCGAGGCCGTCGACGGCCTCCTCAGCCAAGGGCTCGATCCGACCGTAGAGCTCGAGGAACACGGCAGCGACATCCATCCGCGGATTCTCCCTCGTCATCGCAGTCTTAGCCTGTCGTCGTGGTCCACAGGCGGGAGCGGGGAGACGTCCTGCCCTCGATCGACGTCGACACGGGCGAGGCCGAATCGAGTGGCCTCGGAGGGACGTCTGTCGACCTCGGCCCGAAGATCTGGGGGTTGATCGCCTCGGGCTGTGCGCTCGCACTCGTCGTCACACTTCTTCTCGGTGCCGGTGGTGGTCACGGCCGGCCCGCCGCGACGTCACCGCCCAGCACCGCTGCGCGTGCAATCCCGGCCCTCGACGAGCAGACCATGCGCTCGATCAGCTTCGACGGCGGTGGCTTCGCGATGACGATGAGCATGGGAGAGGACACAGGAGTGCGGAACGTCGCGGGGCTCGACTTCGAAGGCGCCGGGCTGTCGAGCCACTCGTACTTCTTCGAAGTCGGCGCGTGTCCGAACACGTCGACCATCGCCTCGGTCAAGGCGACCACGAACCCTCGCGGCGAGTTCGGAGCGGCTCTCGAAGTGAGGCTGCGGTCGAACCCACTCCTCTGGATGCGCGTCGTCGACGACGCAGGCGTCGAATTCGCGGCGGCGCGCGGGCGCTTGTACGGGCCCGAGCTCGAGTTCGTCGAGCCGAGCGCCAACCTGTGCAGCGCCACACCGCTCTCGCAGAACGCCGTCGATCAACCCGAGCAGCTCGTCGCTCGACGCGCCGTCTTGGGCCCGCCGCATCTCTTTGTCTCGGTGATCTCGGGTGCCGACGTCACGCAGCACATCGAACCCCTGGCGAGCGGAACCCGCGAGGTCGTGCTCGCGCGATTCGAGGACGGCGAGACCGGGCTCGTCTTCGATCCGGCCTGGGTTGTCATCGACCGAGCTCCCATCACGACAGTCCTCGGGACCTTCGGCACCGTCGCCACGTCGACGGCAGTCAACGTCGTGCGCGTCTTCGACGCGCAGACCGGTGATCTCGAGCTCACGTTCTCCGGAGCCCCCGGCCCGATCACTTGCGCAGAGCCGGGAGCGCCGTCCGATGTCTGTGGACATGCCGACGCGCAGTCAGGATGACTCCATGACCCCGCCAGACCCCTCGTGGCGCGAGACGGTCGACTCGTTCTACAGCGACGAGATCGAGGAGTTCTACGAACAGGGCCTCGACAAGCAGCTCGACGAGAGCCTCGACCCGCGCGGGCCCGACCTGCTGTTCGAGATCGCCGGTGAGCTCGGCCTCGCGGGCGCGAGCCGTGTTCTCGACGTCGGTTCGCGGGTCGGAAAGCAGATGCTCGAGCTGCGAAGTCGCTTCGGTGCAGCGGTCGTGGGCGTCGAGCCGGCGCCCGCGAACCTCCGACGGATGAAGCGCACCTCTCCAGATGTGCCGTTGGCCGTCGTCCGTGCGATCGGCGAAGCCCTGCCGTTCCCGGCCGCCGCGTTCGACCTCGTCTGGGTCCGCGATGTCCTCGTCCACTTCGCATCGCTCGATCCCGCCTTCGCGGAGTTCCGCCGCGTCCTCAAGCCGGGCGGGGCCGTCCTCGTCTTCGCCGTGTTCGCGACCGATCTGCTCGAGCCGCGCGAGGCCGAGCGCCTGTGGCGGTGGACCGCGGTCGTGCCGTCGAGCGCCGACGTCGCCAACTTCGAGCGCGCGGCAGCCGACGCCGGCTTGGCGATCGAGCGGCACGAGATCCTGCACGGCGAGTGGCGCGAGTTCTCGGAAGAGTCCGGCGAGAAGCGCACCTCGGGACAGCTGCTCCGCGTGGCGCGCATGGTGCGCGCGCCCGAGCGCTACAAGGCGCTGATCGGCGACCAGAGCTACGAGGAGGAGCTCGCCAACTGCCTCTACGGGATCTACCAGCTGCTCGGAAAGCTGAGCGCGGCGATCTATGTGCTCAGAGCGCCGGGAGGCGTTGCCTGAGCCCGATGAGCGGTGCCAGCGGATCACCCGCGCTCGCCAATCGCGCTCCGACCGTGTCGATCGTCCATCTGTCCGGTCGCAGGTCGGGGTCGTCGAGCTCGTCCCACGTGATGGG